>JBDHJO010000307.1:0-2425 GCA_039586875.1 Gemmatimonadota bacterium
CGATGCCCGCTTCCCCGCGGCCGGCGACTTCGCCGAGGGGCGCGCCAGGGTCCGGGTGGGCGACTCGTGGGGCTACATCGACGCCATCGGCGCGCTGGTGATCGCGCCGCGATTTCACGAGGCACGGGACTTCTCCGAGGGACTCGCGCGGGTGAAGCCGGACGTGAAGTGGGGCTACATCGACCCCGCCGGCAGCCTCGCAATCGACGCCCGTTTTGCGCGCGCCCGGGACTTCTCGGGAGGACTCGCCCAGGTCAAGCTCGAGACGCGCTGATCCGGGGGCGCCGGCCCCGGATCCGATCAGAGCGCGGATGTGAGACCGCTGATGCGCGCCACGCCGCCGAAGCTGCCCACCCAGACTCGGCCCTGCTCGTCGGTGGCCATCGAGAAGACGTTGTCCGCGAACAGTCCGTCGGCGGTGGTGAACGTCTCGAACTTCCCGCCCACGCGGCGCGCGAGTCCGCGGCTCGTGCCGATCCACATCGTCCCGTCGGCGCCCCTGCGCAGCATGAACACATGGTCGCCGGGAAGACCGTCCGCCATCGTGTAGTTTCGCCAGCGTTCTCCGTCGAAGTGCGCGAGGCCGCCGCCCCAGGTGCCGCACCAGACACTGCCGTCGTCGTCGACGAGCAGCGAGACAATGTAGTTCGGGTTGTACGCGACGTCGACGTTGCCGAGGCCCTGCTCCACCTTCTGTCGCGCGTGGTGACTCGACTCCTTCGCGGGATCGCGCATGTACTGGATCTCTTCGCGCACCATCTCGTAGGGCGCACCGAGCCCGTCAGCGTGGGTCCAGTGGCTCCACGCGCCGCGCCAGTAGCGCGCGAGTCCGCCTTCGGTAGCCATCCACACCTCGCCCTTTTTGCCCTCGGCGAGACCGTAAACCCAATCGTTGGGCAACCCGCCCGACGTGTTGGCGACCGTGTACAGATCCCAGCTCTCCCGGTCGTGGAGATCGCCGCCGCGTATCCGGTTCGCCCCCGACCAGGTCGCGATCCAGTAATCGCCGTTGGAAAGCTCGAGAAAATCGTACACGAAGGCGTCCCCGAGACCGTGCTGGATGTTGAGGTTGGTCCAGATCTCGGTCCCCGGGTCGAGCAGCGAGAGCCCGCCGCCGTAGGTGCCCACGACCAGCCGGCCGTCGAGCTTGCTGAGATGGAAGACCCCGTTCGAGAGGAGTCCGCTGCGCACGTCGAACAGGCGATACTGGTCCGTCGTCGTGTCGTAACGGATGACACCGGCGGAGGTGCCCACCCACATGACGGGCCCATCGGCGAGCATCGCCTTGATGTTGCGGTTACCCACCCGGAAGTGAGTGAAGCTCACGTCGGATCGTGATGCGGACGCGGCCGGCAGCTGTGATGCCGAGGTGGGCGGGTGCCCTGCGGGGAGCGGTGCCGTCGCGGCCGTCTGCTGTCCCGACCCGGTCGCGGCCGCCGTCTCCCGATCCCTGCTCTTCTCGAGGCCGAGGAAGTAGGCCCCTGCAACCAGCGCGATCACCGCCACCGCGGCAACCACCACCCACTTCAGATCGATCTTCAAGGCAGTTCCCTCCCCGCGTGAATCATTGTGTGCCGATGCGTGCCACCCCGCCCCGGGTGCCGACCCAGACGTCGCCGGTGGGCGCGACCGCGATAGCGTAGACGTGGTTGTCCAGGAGTCCACTCGCGCGGTCGAACGTAATCCAGCGCTCGCCGTCGAAACGCGAGACGCCGCGATCGGTGCCGAACCAGAATACGCCGGCGTCGTCGCGCGCGATGCTGTAGACGATGTTCCCCGCGAGCCCGTCGGCAGCGGTGAAGTTCTTCCACTGCCCGGCATCGAATCGGCTCACGCCGCCACCCCAGGTGCCGACCCAGATCGCGTCGTCCGGCGCGGCGAGCGCGGCGAAGACGTAGTTGGGGTTGTAGGTCGCCTGGCCGGCCCTCAACACCCCGAGATCGTGCCTGGAACGGGTTCCGAGACCCGTGTTCTTGCTGGGCGGCAACACTTCGGCGTTCGGCGCTCCCAACCCGTCCCGATGGGTCCAGGCGGTCCAACCGGCGCCGTCGAACATGGACACGCCGCCTTCGGTGGCGAACCACACCCGGTCCCGCGAGTCGACAGCGATCCCGTACACCCACTCGTTGACGAGCTCGTCGACGTAGTTGGTGAACTCACCGCTCGCCGGGTCCACCCGGGTAACACCCGCCCAGGTCCCGATCCAGAGCGTGCCGTCGCTCTGACTGGCGAAGGAGTAGACCCAGTAGTCGGCGAGACCGTGCATGGGGAAGTAGGTCTTCCAGCTCCCGTCACGGTAGCGCGACACGCCTCCCGCGTTCGTGCCGAACCACTTGTACCCCTCGTGGTCTATGCCGATGGCGAAGACGTACTCGTTCGCCAGGCCGTGCTCCCGGGTGAAGGTGTTGCGCAGCGCGCCACTGTC
>JBDHJO010000099.1:0-15718 GCA_039586875.1 Gemmatimonadota bacterium
GCGACGATCCGGGGGATCGCCGAGGCAGCCAAGCCGATCGTGAATGGGGAGGCGACGCCGGCAAGGGTGGATCCGACGAGACTTCAGTGAGGAGGGAGGCGGGAGGCGGGAGGAGTGACGGGTGAAACGTGAAAAGAGGAGCAGCAAGCAGTGAAGTTGTGAGCTGTGAGTGGGAAGCTGTGTTGCGCGTACTGCCGTCTAAAAGAAGAGGTATCGGGGCGTCGACCCCTTATATGTGCGGTATTCGTCGCCGAAGCGGCGTTCGAGGTGTTCTTCCTCGATCAACACGATCAGGTGGACGACCACCCAATACAGGATGAGCGCGACCCACGCAAGCCACGTGCGGCCGATGAGGGCATAGCCCGCGAGGAAGAAGAAGTAAGTCACGTACTGCGGGTTGCGTGAGAACCGGTAAGGTCCGGTCATCACGAGGTGCGGCTGCGTGCGTCCCGTCCACATCCCTTTGGAGAAGTGCGTGAGCGGCCAGAGGCAGCCGAGGAGGCCGAGGGCCATGACGCCGAACCCGACGACCTCGATCGTGGTCCGGGGCACGAACACCATGGGAAACGCGTAGCCCAGGACCAGGTGGGGCATGAGGAAGGCCACGCAGACGGCGATGAACCCCACCCAGGTGGTGTGCCCGCACCGCCGGTAGTCGGCGCGATACCGCCACAGGCCCACCGCGACCACCGGCGGTGTCAGGAGGAGGAACACGGCTGCCAGTTCGGTCATGGTCACGGCACCCCCCTGGTTGGCCTGAAAGGCGACGGCCGTCTACCCCTCCATGAGGAGACAGCCGGCGCTGCCCTCGACATGGATGACGGCACCACCGCCGTTCTCGAGATCCTTGGCGGCAAACTCCACCTTGAGTAGCGGCAGGTTCATTTGTCCCCGGCCCGCTCCCTCGATCACGATCGTACCTTCACCCCTCGGACGGTCGTCGGTCCTGAAGTTGTCGTCGCGGAGTTCCGCGACGTCACTTGGCGCAGCGACCTGAAAGCTCGCCACGTGTTCGCCTTCCGCCGGGGAATCCGCTTCGATGGTGAATACCCAATCGCCGAGGGTGTGGATGATGAAGCCATCCTCGCTCGCGCTGCACATCACGACGTCCACATCCCGGCCGGAGTGGTCAACCGCTCCAGTGACCGCATACTCGATGAACACGTCGGACTGGGCGTGGGCGGGAGCCACGGCGAGGAATCCCGCAGCGGCGGCGAGCACGAAGGGCGTTGAAGCACGTCTCATGGGAGTACTCCGGTGCGTGAGGGGGCGGATGGGACATCCGTTGGGATTCAAGCTATCGGGAATCCGTGAAGGGCGGCTGAATCCCGGATGAAGCCGGTGCGGGACCTGGATGGGGTCGGTCGGAACTCGGATCGTCGCAAGCTGAACTCGGATCATGGCGTCCGAAACTTCGATCGCCGCGCCCGGAACTTCGACCGTCGCACCCGAAACTTCGATCGCCGTACCTGAAAGTTCGATCGCCGCGCTCAGAATTTCGATCGTCGCACCCGGAACTTCGATCGCCGTGCCCGAAACTTCGATCGCCCCCGGAACTTCGATCGCCGTGCCCGAAACTTCGATCGTCACACCCGAAACTTCGATCGCCGTGCTCGAAACTTCGATCGTCGCACCCGGTAATTCGATCGCCGCGCCCAGAACTTCGATCGCCGTGCCCCAAACTTCGATCGCGGCGCTCGAAACTTCGATCGTCACACCCGAAACTTCGATCGTCGCACCCGAAACTTCGATCGTCGCACCCGAAACTTCGATCGTCGCACCCAAAACTTCGATCGCCTGCCCGGAACTCGAATTGCGGCGTCCGACCCTGGGCCTGTCCCTGGCGGACCGCAGTCGGGCGGGATGTGGACTGAACGACGGGAGCGACGGAAGGGGACGACGGTGCACGTTGCATGCACCGGACCCTTGCACCCTGCACGTTGTACCGTGCGCCCCTCCCTGCCGCCCTCAGGGGAAGCGAAAACGCCCATGACCGTTTAGCTTACGCGTGTTTTGGACAGGTGGCCGAGCGGCTGAAGGCACACGCCTGGAGAGCGTGTGAACGGGGAACCGTTCCGTGGGTTCGAATCCCACCCTGTCCGTACAACCCAGACGCATGTGCCGCACCGAGGCCCACCCGCCGTCGGGATCCCCGGGAATACGTAGTGTAATCGTCGGAATAGACACAACTTGCGTATTCCCAACATCTTATAAAGACTTCTTCATCCGGTCTTTCCCATCCCCTGCCCCAGGCGCATCTAGGTTCATCGGCGAGCAGCGGTGAGATGGGATTGACGCCCTGGATCGCTACGATCGAACCTACCTGGCGCTCCATCCGCGACGGCCCACCTACCGCATACAACTGAAGACGGGTGGAGTGTTCGGGTTACCGTCCGTACACGACCCAGCGGGCAAGTGGCCCGCGCAACGGTGTGACGAACGCGCTCCGCCCTTGATTGCGACTGACCATCGGACCCCACGCGTCCGAACGAGAGCGCGCAATGACGACATCACAGGCCAAGGCCCCCGCCAAGAAGAAGGGCGCGAAAGCGTCCGCCTCCAACAAGCGGATCATCAAGGTCAAGGAACACACCGTCGAGATCGTGTCCGACTCCGGCGAGGGCGCCCAGAAGTGCGGGCAGACCTTCGGCCGGGTCTCGGCGCGCATGGGGAACGGTGTCTGGACAGTGGAGATCATCCCCGCTGAGATCCAGCCGCCACCACGGACCCCGCCCAGCGCGTCGGGGAACCGCATCCGGATCGGCACCAAGCCCGTGACCAATTGGGGCGACGGGGCCCACCTCGTGGCGGCCTTCAATGAACAGGTCCTCCTGCACCGCCACCGGCAGAACAGCCTGAACGAGGACTGCATCATCCTCATCGAGAACATGTGGAAGACGCATGACGATGAGGACATCCAACAGGAATGGGTCGCCGCGATGGAGGAGATGGCCGACGGCGGGTACCGCTTCATCGAGATCCCGATGGAGGAGCAGTGCCTCACCGTCGTGGACAATCCCCGCAAGGGGAAGAACATGTTCGTCCTCGGCATGCTCGCGAACGTCTACGCGCGCGATCTCGGGATGATCGAGGAGCAGATCCGGTACGAGTTTCGGAAGAAGAAGCCCGAAGTCGCCGAGTCGAACGTCAAGCTCCTCGAGTTGGGCTTCAACTGGGCTGAGAACCATCTCGACTTCAGAGTCGAGGTGCCCATCGAGAAGCCGAGCGTGCCGATGGTCGTGATGAACGGCAATCAGGCGATCGCCATGGGGGGGATGGCGGCCGGACTCGAGCTGTGCGCGATGTACCCAATCACGCCGGCCACTTCGGCATCGCACTACCTGAGTGAGATCATCGAGGATTACGGCGGGATTGTCCACCAGGCCGAAGACGAGATCGCAGCCGCGGGCGTGGCCATCGGGGCCTCGTTCGCCGGTAAGACGGCCTTTACGATCACATCGGGTCCCGGCCTCGCCCTCAAGACCGAGTTTATCGGCCTCGCCGTGATGACCGAAACGCCGCTGGTTGTGGTCGACGTCCAGCGCGGCGGCCCCAGCACGGGCCTCCCGACCAAGATCGAGCAGTCGGACCTTCTGGCAACGATGTTCGGACAGCCCGGCGACGCGCCGAAGGTCGTGATGGCCCCCGCTACCATGGAAGAGTGCTTTCTGTGCATGACGACCGCGCGCCGGATCGCCGAAGCGTTCCGCTGCGTCGTCGTGATCCTCACCGATGCGAACCTCGCGACCGGCGTGCAGCCCTTCCCCCGGCCCGAGGTCACTCGGGACTGGATGGCGGCACCCCTCAACATGTCGGCGATCCCTGAGGACCACCGGCCCTATGACTGGGATCCCAAGACGGGACTCTCCACGCGACACCTGCCGGGCCAGGCAAACGGCATGTTCACGGCGACCGGGCTCTCGCACGACGAGGACAGCAAAATCGGCTACAGCCCGGACGTGCACGAACGTGGATGCGAGATGCGCGCGCGGAAGATGGCGGTCTTCCAACAGACGCTCACCCCGCCAACCGTGCACGGCGACGAGGAGGGTGACTTGCTCATCGTCGGCTGGGGCAGCACGATGGGCGCGATCGAGGAAGCTGTGGATCGCGCGCGCGAGGAAGGCTTGTCGGTCTCCTCGCTGCACCTCCGCTTCCTGTCACCGCTGGAGCCGGGCCTCAAGGAGATCTTCGAGCGCTTCACCAAGGTGATGACGGTGGAGATCAACTACTCGGACGATCCCAAAGCCCCCTACATCACCGAGGAGAATCGTCGTCGCGGGCAGCTGGCCTTCCTGCTGCGGGCGCACACGCTCGTCGACGTCGACAACTGGACGCGCGTTCCGGGTGAACCGCTGCGCCCCGGCCAGATCCTCGAGGCGATTCGGACCTATATGCCGAATGGAGCCACCGCATGATTCAGCTCGGATGCTCACTGCTCGGTAGCTCGGTCGCGGACGACCGCTACCTGGACATGGAAGACTACCAGAAGGCGATTCCGCGCTGGTGCTCCGGCTGCGGCGACCACGCAGTGCTCACGGCGGTGCAACGGCTGCTCGAACACGAGCAGCTCCCACTGGAGGATACGGTCTTCGTCTCCGGCATCGGGTGCTCCAGTCGCTTCCCGCACTATGTGAACTCCTACGGCTTTCACGGTCTGCACGGGCGTGCCCTGCCGGTCGCCACCGGGGTCAAGCTGCGTCGGCCCGAGCTCAACGTCTTCGCCGTGATGGGTGACGGTGACTGCTGCTCGATCGGCGCGGGGCATTGGGTGCACACGACCCGCTACAACCCAAACATCGTCGCGATCATGCTGGACAACGGCGTGTACGGGCTGACGAAGAACCAGACGTCACCGACGAGCCCCAAGGGCCACAAGAGCAACACCCAGCCCAAGGGCGCGCTCCTCGACGCCATGAACCCGATCGCCACGACCCTCGGGGTCGAGAACGCGTCATTCGTGGCGCAGACCGGCGACTGGGCTCCCGATCACATCTACGAGACGCTCCGGATGGGGTTCCACCATGAGGGCTTCGCCTTCATCCGCATCCTGCAGCGGTGTCCGCAATACACTGACGACCTCTTCCTCGAGGCGATGCGCAACCCCGACTCCATCGAGCTGCTCGTGCATCCCAACGGGGTTCAGCTGCCGGAGCTCGAGAAACTGTACACCAACACCATCTACCACGACCCGGCCGACAAGGTGAACGCGTTCCGGCTGGCTCAGTTGGAGGACAAGATCCGGCTGGGCGTGTTCTACCGGAACGAAGAGCTGCCGGCCTACGAAAAGGTCCGTGCCGTGCCGGCCAAGACGGCCGACGAGAAGATCGCCATCCTCAATGCGGAGCTGGACAAGTATGCCGTCTGACGATCGCGTGGAGCTTGCCCTCCAGGCCCTGTCGGGACAGCGGGACGCCTTTCGCGCTGCGCTCGGCACCACCGTGGAGCAGGTCCAGAGCTTCCTGAACGACTACCGCGAAACGGGGAACGGCAAGGTGAATCGGATCGCATCCGAGCTCGGGCCGTTCGCCGCCGGGCGGATTGACACCGGACGTATGGCCACCCTGTTCGGCGCCGACCTCACCCTCGATGCCGTGACCCAATCACGACCTCTTCGTGGCGCACGTGAAGCCCGGTGGGGACATCCGGACCGTAATCGCCACTGCGCTCGAAGAGATCGGCCGCGCCTTCGGTGCGGTGCGGATCTTCGAGCTCACGCGCTCGGGCAGCCATCACGGCAACGAGCACGCCCGCTCACTCGGCTCCTTTCCCTTCGTGAAGTGGAGCAAGGGCGAGCGCCGGCTGGCACCGCCACTCGTGGTCACGATCGATGGCGCCGATCTGCGGGCCGAACGCCTGGCCGAATTCCTCGACGGATCCCAGAAGATCGTGCTGGTGGTGCGGGGTGCCTCGGCACCTGCCCCGCTGGTGCGCCTGATCACTCCGGGGACCTACGTCCTCCAGACGAACGATGCCTCGTCGCTCGGTGCGTTCGGCGATTTCGACGGCCCGGGAGTCGCGGCGATCCTCGGTGACACCGCCGCCCGCTTTGTGCACCATCCGTCACGCGGGGCGAACCTCACGGAACGGCTGACGGTGAGTTTCCTGCCCCCCCGCGACCCCCGCCTCACCATCGGTGGGCTGAGCGGACATCAGCAGGCCGAGGAGTTGCGGCAACTGCGCGCCCTCACGGGCGTGCCGGCGGCGGAACAGCCTGCGGCGGACGCCACCCAGGCTCCGGCCCCGGCGCCGGCAGCCCCGGCCGACAAGCTCGCGGCATGGCTGCTGACGCAGGCCGACTTCAGCGACGTCGCCTAGCAATGAACGCCGGCCTCATCCTGCTGTCGGTCGCGATCCTCGGCGGTCTCGGGCTCACCTTTGCCGCCCTCATCGCGGTGACGCACCGGAAGTTCAAGGTGTGGGAGGACCCGCGCATCGACGCTGTGACGGACATGCTGCCGGGTGCTAACTGCGGCGCGTGTGGCCAGGCAGGATGTCGTGCCTTCGCCGAGGGCGTGGTGGCGGGCAGCCTGCAACCCGCCGGCTGCACGGTGATGGGTGAGGACGACATCGTGTCCCTCGCGTCGTTCCTGGGCGTCGAGGCCGGCGAGGCGAACAAGCGCGTTGCCAGACTGCTGTGCGCAGGTGGCTCGGACGTGGCTGTGCAACAGGCGGACTATCTCGGCCTCGATACGTGCAAGGCGGCGGCTGCGGTCGCCGGCGGCGGCAAGGGCTGCCGCTGGGGCTGCCTTGGCCTCGCCGACTGCGAGGTCTCCTGCGACTTCGACGCCATTCACATGGATGCCCATGGCCTTCCCGTGGTCGATCCGGCGCTCTGCACGGCGTGCGGTGACTGCGTGGAAGCCTGTCCGAAGGACCTCTTCGTGCTGATGCCGATCGAGCAGAAGCTGATCGTGCAGTGCAAGAGCTGGCTCGAAGGGGATGAGATCGAAGCACTCTGCCGCGTCGCCTGCACGGCGTGCGGGCGGTGCGCAGCGGATGCCGCGCCCGGCCTGATAGAGATGCAGAACGGGCTGGCGGTGGTGGACTACAGCAAGAACGACCTGGCAGATCCGGCGGCGATCGCCCGTTGCCCGACCGGCGCCATTGTCTGGGTCGAGGGCGCGCAGTTTCAGACGCCCTCCAAGCCTCTCGAGAAAGCGGTTGCGTGATGTTCAAGAAGACGAGTAAACCGACCCCTCCCGAACCGAGATACCCCGGCATCCCGACCGCCGTGGACGGCACCACGTCCGTGGTGGAGATGGAAACCGCCGGCAGCGAGGGTGCGGGCGCGTACCCGATCACGCCGTCCACACAGATGGGCGAGGGCTGGGCCGCCGCGGTGGCCGCCGGCAAGACCAATGTCCACGGACGCCGTCTCCTCTTCTTCGAGCCCGAGGGCGAGCATGCGGCGGCAGCGGTGACGGCCGGCATGAGCATGGTCGGTCTCCGTGCGACGAACTTCTCGTCCGGCCAGGGCATTGCCTACATGCACGAGTCGCTGTATGCCGCGGTCGGCAAGCGGCTCACCTACGTGCTGAACATCGGTGCCCGCGCCATGACAAAGCATGCGCTCAACGTGCATGCCGGTCACGACGACTACCACGCCGTGGACGACACTGGGTTCTTCCAACTGTTCGCGAAGGACGCGCAGGAGTCGGCCGACCTGAACCTGATCGCGCACCGGGTGGCCGAGTTGTCACTCAATCCGGGCATCCTCGCGCAGGACGGGTTCCTCACGACCCACGTGATCGAGTCCAGCCGGATGCCGGAGCGCGAATTGGTCAAGGAGTTCCTCGGCGATCCGGCCGACATCATCGACTCGCCGACGCCTGCGCAGCGGTGGGTGTTCGGGGCCACGCGCCGCCGCGTGCCCGAGCTCTTCGACGTCGATTACCCCGCCATGCTCGGTACGGTGCAGAACCAGGACGCCTACCAGCAGGGCGTGGCCGCCCAGCGACCGTTCTACTTCGATCACGTCGCGGAGTTTACCGACCAGGCGATGGCCGAGTACGGCGCCTTGACCGGGCGCCAATACGCGCGCGCCACGGGGTACCGACTCGACGACGCCGAGTACGTCATCGCGGGCCAGGGATCGCTGATTCCGAACGCCGAAGCGGTGGTGGACTACCTCAGGGACACGCGCGGCCTCAAGATCGGCGTGCTCAACCTGACGATGTTCCGGCCGTTCCCGACCGACCTCATCACCGAGCTACTCAAGGGCAAGAAGGCGGTGACGGTGCTCGAGCGGGTGGATCAACCGCTGGCGGTCGACCAACCCCTCCTCCGGGAGATCCGCGCGGCGATGAGCAAGGCGCAGGAGAACGGGCGGTCCGGGAACGGGCCCCTGCCCCATCCGCGAGTGGCGCGGTACGGCGCAGATGACGCGCCGGATTTCTACTCGGGCACCTTCGGGCTCGGGTCCCGCGACCTGCAGCCGGGCGACCTGATCGCGGCCGTCGACAACATGCAGCCCGAAGGGCGGAAGCTGCGCCAGTTCTATCTCGGCATCGACTTCGTCCGCGAAGGCACCAAGCTGCCGAAACTGCAGATCTGGCAGGAGGAACTCCTCGACGCGTACCCGGCAGTCAAGGACCTCTCGCTCCAGGCCACCGAGCACGTCAACCTGCTGCCCGAGGGCACCACCGCCATCCGCATCCACTCCGTCGGCGGCTGGGGTGCCATCACCATGGGCAAGAACGTCGCGATGACGGCGGCCGAGCTCATGGGGATGTACATCAAGGCGAATCCGAAGTACGGGTCCGAAAAGAAGGGCCAACCGACCACGTTCTATGCGACGCTCGCCCACGAGCCCATTCGGCTCAACTGCGAGCTCAAGCACGTGACGGTGGTGCTCGCTCCCGACCCGAACGTCTTCCGGCACTCGAATCCGCTTGCCGGCTTGGCGGAGAACGGGGTGTTCGTGATCCAGAGCGATCGCAGCGCCGAGGAACTCTGGGCCAGCCTCCCCACGGAGGCGCAGCAGACGATCAAGGACAAGAAGATCCGCTTCTACTTCCTCAACGCGTTCAAGATCGCCATGGAGGAAGCCACCGACGCCGAGTTGCGCTACCGCATGCAGGGCACGGCGTTCATGGGCGCCTTCTTCAGGGTGTCCGGCCTGATGGAGCAGGAAGGCCTGGACGAGGAACAGCTCGTGGCCGGCATCACCAAACAGCTGCGGAAGAAGTTCGGCCACCTGGGCGAGCGTGTCGTCCAGGACAACCTGCGCGTCATCCAACGCGGGTTCGACGAGGTCACGGCTGTCGAGATCGAGCGCCTGGACGTGAACCAGGACTCGGTCGCTGCCCAACCGCAGATGCCTGCGATCCTCGACGGCACGGGCTGGCGGGACGGCTTTGGCAACCCCGGGCGCTTCTGGGAGCAGGTCTGCCACCTCTATAAGACAGGCGACGACGGCATCGCCGATCCCTTCGCGGCGCTGTCTGCCATTCCGGCCGCGACGAGCACCATCCGCGACATGACGGACGTGCGGTTCGAGGTGCCGTCGTTCGTGCCGGCGAACTGCACCGGGTGCAGTCAGTGCTGGACCCAGTGTCCCGACTCTGCCATCCCCGGCCTCGTGAACGATGTCGAGGAGGTCCTGCAGGCGGCGATCGCGACGGTGTCCAACGGCCGGTCGCTCGACCGCATCGGGCAGATCACCAAGCACCTTGGCAATGAGTCACGCAAGATCATGAAGGGCGTGCCCTTCACGACGTTCGGCGCCGTGCTGTCTGAGGCGTACCGTACCGTCGCGACCAAGATGAACCTCGACCCCGAGCGTCGCGCGGCGCTGGACGCCGAGTTCGCGCCGGTCTACGCGGCGCTCGAGACCTTCCCGCTCGCGAAGACCGCGCCGTTCTTCGACCTGCACGAGAACCAGCAGAAGAACACCGGCGGCCTGCTGTCGATCACGGTCAACCCCGAGACCTGCAAGGGCTGCAACATCTGCGTCGAGGTCTGCCCGGACGACGCGCTGCGCACGATACCGCAAACCGACGAAATCGTAGATCAGCTCCGCGAGCACTGGAAGCTGTGGAGACACCTGCCGGACACCAACGATCGCTTCATCAACGTGACCGATGTCGAGGAAGGCATCGGCACCCTGTCGTCGCTGCTCCTCAAGAAGGAGACGTACCAGTCGATGGTGGGCGGCGACGGCGCCTGCATGGGCTGTGGCGAGAAGACGGTCGTGCATCTGGTGCTCTCGGCCGTGAACGCCCTCATGACCCCGCGGGTCGCCGCACACGTTGCCGAGCTCGACGGCCTCATTGCCGGGCTGGACGACAAGGCGCGAAAGCTGCTTGCGTCCAACGCCGACCTTCATGAGGTCGGCGAGGGTGCCAACCTTACCCTCGACGACGGCCAGAAGACAGACCTGGCCCGGATCACGAAGATGATCGACGACCTCAAGGACCTCCGATGGCGCTACACGGAGGGGCCGAGCGGGAAGGGTCGCTCGACGCTGTCGATGACGAACGCCACCGGCTGCTCATCGGTCTGGGGCAGCACATATCCGTACAACCCGTACCCGTTCCCGTGGGTCAACCACCTGTTCCAGGACGCACCGTCCATCGCCATCGGCATCTTCGAAGGTCAGATGCGCAAGATGGCGGACGGGTTCGTGGCGGTCCGGCGGGCCAAGCTCGAGCTCGACGGGGGGTACGATGCCACCGAGCACGAGCAGTTCTTCACTGCGTTCGACTGGCGGCAGTTCACGGACGACGAGTTCGGGCTCTGCCCGCCCCTCTTCGCGACCGGCGGCGACGGCGCCATGCTCGACATCGGGTTCCAGAACCTGTCACGCCTCCTGGCGTCCGGGAAGCCGATCCGCGTGATGGTGTTGGATACGCAGGTGTATTCCAACACCGGCGGGCAAGCCTGCACCAGCGGGTTCACGGGCCAGGTGAGCGACATGGCGGCCTATGGGCAGGCGCAGCACGGGAAGGAAGAGACGCGGAAGGAACTCGCGCTGGTCACGATGGCGCACCGCAACGTCTTCGTGTTGCAGGCGTCACAGGCCAACGCCGCGCATCTCCTCGGCGGCGTGCTCAAGGGGCTCCAGTCGAAGTATCCCGCGGTCTTGGCACTCCACTGTCCCTGCCCGCCCGAGCACGGCATTGGCGACGACCAGCCGCCCGATGCGGCGAAGCTCGCGCTCGAGAGCCGGGCTTACCCGATCCTCGTGTACGATCCGGCCGAAGGCAGCAAGCTGTCGGAACGTCTCGACCTCGATGGCAACCCGTCGATCGACGACGTGTGGCCGGAGTATGCCCTCACGTACGTGGACGACGAGGGCAACGAGCAGACCATGACCGTGCCGATGACGACCGCCGACTGGGCGGCGACGGAAGCCCGGTTCAAGAAGCACTTCAAAACCGTGAAACCCGATGCGGACCTCGACGCGCTCATGCCGTACCACGAGTACGTCGCGGCGGCGGCTGACGACCGCGAGGGGTACACCCCGTTCATCTACACGCTGGCCCCGAACCGGACGCTCGGTCGTCTGACGGTCTCGCCGGAGATCGTCCAGTTGGGCGAGGACCGGTTATCCGTGTGGCAGCTGTTGTTGGAGATGGCCGGGCTCGATGAAGACGCCGAGGCAGACGTCGATGGTGAGTTCGAGCAGCAGATCGCTTCGCTCAAGGCGGAGTATGAGGCCAAGATGGCGGATCTGCGTGCCAAGTTCCCGCAGGTGATCGCTCGGCGTCTGGCCGAGGGGCTCATTCGATCCGGCAACGGTCAGCGGACGATCGCCGACCTGCTGCAGGAAGTGCAGGGCATGCCGATCGAACCCCTGCAGTTCGACGGCTCGATCGATTTCGGTGGTAGTGCGTCGGCGGCACCTGCAGTACCTGCTGCTGCGCCGGCCGCCGCACCGGCACCGGCCGCCGGCGGCGTCGCCGTGGCCGAGGAGGAGGACGAGGGGCTCGCGCTCGAACCGTACATCGACACGGTCCGCTGCACGACCTGCGAGGAGTGCATCAAGGTCAACAAGAAGATGTTCGTCTACAACGACAAGAAGCAGGCCTACATCAAGGACGCGAAGGCCGGCACCTTCCGCGATCTGGTCACGGCCGCTGAGCGCTGCCCCGTGCGGATCATCCATCCGGGTACGCCGCTCAACCCAAAGGAGAAGAATCTGGACAAGTGGGTCAAGCGGGCGGAGCCGTTCAACTGAGGTCGTGATGGCAAAACGGATGCGGTTTCGGCACGGGGTGCACCCCCCGGAGCTGAAGGAACTGACGGAAGCGGTGCCGATCAGGCGACTGCCCTTCCCGACGGAGATCGTGCTGCCGCTGTCGCAGCACACCGGGAAGCCGGCCAAGCCCATCGTCCACGTGGGCGATCGCGTGGAACGGGGTGACCTGATCGCCGCGGCTGACGGGTTCGTATCGTCGCCGGTCCACGCCTCGGCCGCCGGCACCGTTGCGGCCATCGAGCTGTGGCCGCACGCCTCCGGATCCTATCAGGAGGCGATCCGCATCACCGTCGCCCCCTACGACGCACAGGTGCCGCGCAAGCGGATCATTCCCAAGTGGCACGGGCTTGACGGCCAGGGGATCGTCGACGCGGTGCAGCATGCCGGGGTCGTCGGCCTCGGCGGCGCGGCCTTCCCCACCCACGTAAAGCTCCTGCCGCCGAAAGACGTGACGATCGACACGGTGGTGATCAACGGTTGTGAGTGCGAGCCGTATCTCACGACCGATCACCGGACGATGGTGGAATACCCCGAGCGCGTACATCTCGGAACGCGCCTCATGATGACGACGCTCGGTGTGGACCGGGCGATGATCGGCGTCGAGAACAACAAGCCCGACGCCATCGAGCGTCTGACCGAGACGATCCCGGACGATCTGCGTGGGAAGGTGACGGTCCACGGGCTCACCGTGAAGTACCCGCAGGGTGCCGAGAAGATGCTGATCAAGTCGCTGCTGGATCGGGAAGTTCCCTCGGGCAAGTTGCCGATGCACGTCGGGGTCGTCGTGCACAACGTGGCGTCGGTCGCGACGATCGCCGAGGTGTTCGAGACCGGCCTGCCGCTGGTCGAGCGCATCGTCACGGTCACAGGCCCCGGCATCCGACAGCCGTCGAACCTGATCGTGCCCGTGGGGACCAAGACGAGCGATTTGGTGGAGGCGTGCGGCGGGCTGACGGACACCGCCCGCGAGATCGTGTTCGGGGGTCCAATGATGGGCGCGGCACAGGCAAGCCTCGACGTGCCGGTCATGAAAGGCACCAGCGGCGTCATCGTTCTCACCGACGACGTGGTGAAGCCGCAGAAATCCTATCCGTGCATCAAGTGCGGGCACTGTCTCGACGCCTGCCCGGTCTTCCTGAATCCGCAGCACCTCGGGCAGCTCGCGATGTACGAACGGTACGAGGAGATGAACGACCACCACCTGCAGGATTGCATGCTCTGCGGGTGCTGTGGATACACCTGTCCCTCGAACATCCCGTTGACACAGCTGTTTGCGATGGCCAAGACCCAACTGCGGAAGCCCAAGGCCGCATGACGACGCCCCGCCTGTTGATCACGGCCTGGCCGCATCTGGCCGAGCGGGACAGCACGCCGCGCATCATGTGGACCGTGAACGCGTCCCTCGTACCCGTGATCGCCGTCGCGGTCTACAACTTCGGCCCGAGCGCCGTGCTGGTCCTCGCCGCCAGCCTCCTGGGCTGCGTGGCGACCGAATGGGTGTTCGGATCGAAGGAGGCGCTCGCCGACGGATCGGCCGTCATCACCGGCATCCTCCTCGGTCTGTGCCTTCCCGCAGGCATCCCGTTGTGGATGGCATTCGTCGGTGGGGTCTTCGCCATCGGCTTCGGTAAGCTGGTCTTCGGCGGTCTCGGCCAGAACGTCTTCAACCCGGCACTCCTTGGGCGGGCATTCCTGCAAGCGTCGTTTCCCGTCGCGCTGACCACCTGGCCCGTCATCCGTGAGAACTGGTGGGCCCTTCGTGGTGACAACCTCGCCCTCCCGCTCATGAGCCCGGGTGAGGTGGACGTCCTTACCGAGGCGACCCCACTGGGTCTGATGAAGTTCGAACAGCAAGGCACGGAGGTCTGGCGCCTCATGTTCGGCCTGACCGGCGGCTCACTCGGCGAAACGGCGGGCATCGTGATCCTGGTGTGCGGCGCGTACCTGGCGTGGCGGAATTACCTCAATTGGCGCATCCCGGTCAGCATCTTCGCCACTGTGGCGGTCCTCGCCACGCTGACGCATGCCCTCAACCCGGCATACCCGGACGCGATGTTCATGCTCTTCTCGGGCGGACTCATGCTCGGTGCCGTGTATATGGCGACGGATATGGTCACCTCCCCGGTGAGCAATCGGGGCTGTTGGGTCTATGGGGCCGGTATCGGCGCCCTCGTCGTGATCATCCGGCTCTGGGGCGGGCTGGCCGAAGGCGTCATGTACGCCATCCTCCTGATGAACGCCATGGTGCCGTTCATCAATCGAGCGACGCAGCCGACCGTGTTCGGCACGCGGACCGCCAAGGAGGCGGCATGAGCGCGCCTGCCGCATTCCAGCCGAAGCCGGACGTGCCGGCATGGCGCCTCCTGGTAACCCTCGGGGTTGCCGGCGCCCTCGCCGGATTCCTGCTCGTGTTCGTGTTCCAGGTCACCGCACCGATCATCGAGCGGAACAAGGCCGAACGCCTCGCCGCCGCCGTACAAGAGGTGCTCAAGGGACCGGTGCGCTACGACACACTGTTCGTCATCGACGATCGGCTGACGGATGTACTGCCGGACGGCGTTGACGCGCGTTCCTTCGACCAGGTCTACCGCGGATACGATGCGGATGGCCAACTCATTGGGTATGCCATGGCAGCCGGCGAACCCGGTTTCCAGGACATCGTCCGCCTGATCTTCGGGTACGACTACGCGACATCGACGCTGCTCGGCATGAAGGTGCTCGAGAGCAAGGAGACGCCAGGACTCGGAGACAAGATCGAGAAAGACATGGGGTTCGTGGGCCAGTTCGATGGCGCAACGGCTCCCCTCGTCGGCGTCAAACCCAGGGACGGCACGGGAGACCCTCACGAGGTCGACATGATCACGGGCGCGACGATCTCCTCGCGCACGGTCATCAAGGTCATCAACAATGCGCTCAGCAGGCTCGATCCCATGCTCGAGGCATCGGATGCGACCGTGACGGCGCGGGGATCGCAGGAGTTGCGTCCATGAGTGCCCGCACGCCGCAACAGGACTTCTTCCGCGGCATCTGGCGCGAGAACCCGGTGCTGATTCAGATGCTCGGGCTCTGCCCTGCCCTCGCCGTGACCAATACCGTCGCCAACAGCCTGGTGATGGGCATCGCCACGTTCTTCGTCCTCACCGGCTCCAGCTTCCTCGTGTCCGCCATCAAGAAGTTCGTGCCGAACGAGGTGCGCATTTCGACGTACATCCTGATCATCGCCACGTTCGTGACCGTGGCGGACATGACGCTCGAGGCTCTGGTCCCGGATATTCACAAGGCGCTCGGCGCATTTGTCGCCCTCATCGTCGTGAACTGCATGATTCTCGGACGTCAGGAGGCCTTCGCGTCCAAGAACACGATCGGGCGCTCCCTGCTCGATGCCTTCGGAGTCGGGATCGGCTTCATGATCGCCATGCTCATGATGGGTGTGGTACGCGAAGTTCTCGGTAACGGCACGATTCTCAACGTCAAGGTGATTCCGGGCAACTTCGAGCCCTGGGTGATCTTCGT
>JBDHJO010000308.1:0-2660 GCA_039586875.1 Gemmatimonadota bacterium
GGCGTCGCGCCCGACAACCCGCCGGTGTCCGGGCGTGCATCCGTCATCTGGAGGAAGTAATCGTGTCCCCGCTCGTCGATCCCCAGCACTTCCTGGATCTGGGGTTCGGTCTGCAACACGAAGTTCTTCGGGCTGCCACCGCCCACGATGAGCACACCACTGCGGCCGCCCGACCGCTTGGCATCCAGCACGATGGCAGCCGTCTCGTTGACGTCGGCCGAAACGTCGTAACGCAGGTCGTACCCCTCGATCGCGAGTTCGGCGACGTTCATGCCGATCGACGAGTCGCCCGGCGACGACGTGTAAACCGGCACTGCTTGCTCGTAGGCCACCGTCAGCAGCGATTTGCGCGACAGCCCGAGCGCGCGCTCCCGCTCGCTGACATACTTGCCCAGGAGGTAGTGATACTCGGCTGAACTCATCGGCCGCTGGAACTCGTCCAGCATCGACACCTGTCGAATGAACTCGTCCGTCTGCAGCAGGACCGTGTAGTCGAAGAAGATGTCGTAAATGCGGACCACCCCTTGCTCCCGCAACTCGACATCGTCGGGGTGGGGGCGTCCTCGGTGCATCGAGAACCCGAGAGCGAAGTGGCAGTCGTGGTAGAGGTTCGCCCCGGTCGACACCACCCAGTCAACGAACCCAGCCTCCAACAGGGGAATCACGCACGACATGCCGAGACCCGCGGGAGTGAGTGCACCCGTGAGGCTCATGCCGACCGTGACGTTGTCCTCGAGCATCTTCTGGGTGAAGAGTTGCGCACTCTCACGCATGCGTCCGGCGTTGTAAGCGAGAAAGGCGTCGTCGACGAGTTGTGCCACCGTCTCCTCACCGCTGATCGGGCGTGGATCGATTGCCTTGCCGCTCAGAAGACTGCGTTTTCGTGCCTTCGTTTCCTTGTCCATTACACCACCACTTCCTACGGAATCAGTTCTTCCCGACGCTGCTGCCGAGACTCGACGACCAACGCCACGATGTCTTCGGGATCGTCCACAATGCGGAAGATGTCTAAGTCCTCCGGCGAGATCTTCCCCTCGGCCAGGAGCGTCTCTTGCACCCAGTTCACCAGGCCGCTCCAATACGCCGTGCCGTACAGGATCACCGGCATGTTCGACACCTTGCCGGTCTGGATCAACGTCAGCGCCTCGAAGAGTTCGTCCAAGGTGCCAAACCCGCCCGGAAACACGATGAAGGCCTCCGAGTACTTGACGAGCATCGTTTTGCGGACGAAGAAATACCGAAAATGGACCGTGCGATCGAGATACGGATTGGCGTGCTGCTCGTGCGGGAGTTCGATGTTGAGCCCGATGGAGAGCGTGCCGGCTTCACGGGCACCCTTGTTGGCAGCCTCCATGATCCCACCGCCGGCCCCGGTCACTACCGTGTACCCCCGCTCGCCGAGCATGCGCGCCGTGCGCACCACCTCGTCGTAGACCGGGTCCGTCGGCTGTGTCCGCGCCGAGCCGAAGATGGTCACGGCCTCACCCACGTCGGCGAGTTCGTCGAACCCGGCCACGAATTCCCCCATGATCCGAAGCACTCGCCATGGATCGGTCTGCGTGAACGCCCCAGGCTCCACCGCAGGTGAAGCGAACAGGCGCTCGTCGGCCGTGATGCGCGGCCCCGATCGGCGGGGGCCATCACCCATTGGCGAGGATGTCGATGGCTGCGGCATTGTCGTCTCGAAGGTTGTAGAAATAGGGGGACAGGCGTACGTGCCCGGGCCGGGCATCAGCGACAACAGACGCCGCTGCGAGTCGATCGACCGCCGCATGTGGATCTGGGTGCGGGAGTGTCACGATGGCCGTGCGTGTGTCCGGAGAGTCTGCCACCCTGGGCTGAAAACCGGCCGCACGCGCGCGCGCGATCAGGTCTTCCGTCAGGTCCCGCGTCACCGCGCGGATGGTCTCCACCCCGATCTCGAGGATGATCTCGAGCCCACCGAGTTGGGCGAACACCGCGGCCAACGCCGGCGTGCCTTGCTCGAAGCGCCTGGCATCATCGTGCAACTCGAGGTGGCGGGGGTCGAACTCGAACTGATTCGCGTGTGCAAACCACCCGGTGGCCGAGGGCCGAAATCGGCGAATGAGCTCGTCCCGCACGTAGAGAAACACGATCCCCGGCCCACCGAGCAACCATTTCAGCCCGCCGGCTGAGAGGAAATCGACTTCGGTCGCGTGCATGTCTACCGGGAGCTGCCCGACGCTCTGGTAGGCATCGATGTAGCACAGCGCTCCTCGGGCATGGGCCTCGCGCGCGAGCGCGCCGATATCCTGAATGGCGCCGGTGGTGAAATACACGTGCGAGGTGGCGACTAACGCCGTTTCATCGTCGATGGCCGCGATCAGGTGCTCGACGGGAACGGTGACCCCGTCGGGACTGTCGACCACGACGACCTCAAAACCGGTTTGCTCGAGATCGATGCGTGCAGAGCAATCTCACGGGGTGTCGCACCGATCACCTGCGCATACCCGCGTCGCAGCTCGGCCAGCCGTTCCCACCACACGTCGTACCAGGCCGCCGCTCCACGGGATTGCCACTCGTCCATGACCGTCTCGACCAGTCGGCGAGAACGTACGGAGAGAGCACCGAGGGAACAGGAGTTCAGGTAGATCTGGCGCTCGAGGATGGGGAACTCGGCGCGGTACCGGGCAAGCTCG
>JBDHJO010000100.1:0-11497 GCA_039586875.1 Gemmatimonadota bacterium
TCAGGACGGAGCACCTTGATGGCAACCTGGCGCGCGTGCTTCAGGTCGTCCGCCAGGTACACCACCGCCATTCCGCCGCTTCCAATCTCGTGCTCGATCGTGTAGCGGTCGGCCAGGACATTCTGCAGGCGGCCCAGCGTGCCGGTCACGGTGATGACCTCGACGGGACGGGATTGCGCTAAGGTAGGGCCTCACCCGAGCGCCTGCCAGGGATCGGATCACCGCGGAGCTCCCCCCCCAGGCGGCGCAACGGGAAGGGGAGGCCACGTTGGGCCTCCCCTTCCCTGTAGCGCACCAACCGTGGGGCCCGACGTCCGTGCTTAGTAGAACCAGGCTCCCGACCGCTTCGTCCCCGCGTTGTTGACGTCGTCACCGCCGATCACGAGCACGTGGAACTCGCCGTTCCCGTCGACGTACCCGACGGCGGCGTGGTTGAAGAGATTGCCGCCGCCCGCCGACTGAATCGTGTTCGATCCGGTGGCGCCGCTGAAGCTGTCGGTACTGCCGTCGGCGTTCAGTTGGGCATAGCTCTCCTCGGTCGATCCCGTCGCGGCTCCGTTGTAGAGCCCGGCGGTGATGAGGACGTTGCCCCCGGCAACGACCGCGGTGTGCTTGTTCACCGACTTGATCATGGTGGATGGGTTGACCTGCCACCCATCCGTCGTGATGTCCCTGGACTTCAGATCGATCCGTGCAAACAGCACGTCGCCCCGGCGCGAATTGCTGGTGAGGCCGGCGTCGTGCGGGGCGACGGCGCCGCTCTCCCCGCCGAACACGTAGAGGTATCCGCCGAAGGATCCCGCACCGAAGTACGTACGGCCCTCCGAAAGGGCCTCCTGCGACTGCCATGCGCCCAACGATCCGTCAGAGCCGATCTCGGCACGGTGGACCGTGGCGACCGGTGCGTTGCCGGCTCCGGCGCCACCCCAGATGTAGAGGTTCCCGAGAAAGACCGCCGCGCCGAACGAGTGGAGGGCAGTGGGCAGCGTGCCCGCCGAGGTCCACCCACTGACGGAACCGTCCGACGTGAGCGCTCCACGATAAATGGTATTGGTCGGCGTCCCGTCCTCCGCAGTCGCGCCGCCGAGCACGTAGAGGAATCCCGCTCCCGTGACGCTCGAATTCGTCGGTGTGACGGCGACCGCGCGGTGGAACGCGACCGCTTGGGGCAGCGACGCGGTGGCGGTCCAACTGCTGACGGAACCCGAGCCACCGACGGTGGCGTAATACACGGTCGATTGAGGATCGTTGTTGTCGTCCGCGCCGCCGATGGCGTACACCGCCCGCGTCGAGGTCTCCGAGATCTCCGCAAACACCGAGGCAAGGCCGCTCAGCGCCACCGGGAGACTGTTCGTCCCCGTCCACGTCACGGTCGATGGGCTGAACGGCGCGTTCTGCGTCACCGTAAACGTGACGGGCATGCTGCTCCCCTCCGACGTGGTCACGACCACCTCACCCGTAGCCGCGCCGGCCGGCACGGAGGTGATGATGAACGTGTCCGTCCAGTCGTCGACCCCGCCCGATCGGGCCGGTGGGTGCGGTCGCACCGTTCACGCTCGTGACCATCGGCGGTCCGGACGGACCCATTGGGTCACCACCACAGCCTACGAACACCAGCAGGGCTGCACCAAGAATCGGGAATCGAACAATGCGCTGGCTCATTCTTCCTCCACGCGAGTAGCCGTAGCGATGCGATGCCCGCCTCGCGGGGCATCGACGAGCGCACAATCTACGTGGTTCGTTGAACGGGAATTGTGACCCGGATCACCATCTGCTGCCGGCGCCGATACCGCACTCCCGAGCAGCAGTTCGGTGCGGGATCTCGAGCTGCGTTACTCCGCCGCCACCGCCTCCCGCGCGAATCCCAACAGCACCCAGTACGGTGCCACGTAACCCTCTGTTTGCTCGAATTCCGCCGCTCGTTCGCGAACGACGTCGGCCAATAACCGCTGACGCTCGCTGAATGCTCGCGACCTGAGCGCGGCGGACGGCGACATCCCCTCGGGAATCGGTCCCACCCGGCCGGTGCGATTCAGGAGCCAACTGTACACCTTCACGACACGAGCGAGCGGGAGATTCGTCCAGGCATACTCGAGCTCGTCTCCACGATCGGCGCCTTCGAGCATCGCGTCGATGACCGCATTGTCCACATGGTCATGAAACAACGTCGCGGCGTCTCTCCATTCCGCGACGACAACCAGCTGCGGATCGTATTCCAGGTCGGAGGGCTCCTGGGTCTCGAAGTACCGCACACCGACCGAACTGAGCCAACGGCGGAGACCCTCGTTACTGATCGTAGAGATGCCTGTCCAGAGCTCCACTCCAAGCGTTCGATACACGGCCGACGCCACCTCTGAACAGAACATGCGGGACGGGTCTTGGTAGTTCATCGCGAAGTCGTACGGAATGTGCTCGGTGCGGGCCCGCTCCAACGCCAAAGTGGCAGCGCGATGGGGGAGCAGGCTGTCCGCCACGATCTGCGGCAGGTCTGCCCGCGGCCGGAGCACCATGATCCGCAGCTTCTTGTCGCTCAGGTACGCCTCGGCCGTGCCGATCGAGACGCCAGACTCCATGTGCGCCTCGATGACCGAGACCTCGCCCGATTCGGCGTCGACGTGGACCAGGCCGATGTGGGAGAAGTTGCCGGGATAGTCGTTCCCCCGTGCGATCAGCGCCGAGGTCGGGTAGCCGCCTCGGGATACGAGCATATCACCCGAACGGACCGTGACACCGCGGACGACCGCCGACGGTGCGGCGGACGGTTCGTCCGTGCCGGGGACGAGCGTCACCATGTCGTCCTGATGCTGGAGGCTTGCCTCCTCTACGGCGGCGCGCGCGCCGTACAGCAACCTGTACAAGCGATCCCGAGCCGCACGCGCGTCGAGATCCCATGCCCGCGATTGCCGCTTCACTGCGGCACGGAGATCGGCGTGTGCCTGCACGTAACCCGGCAGGAACGCAGGGCACGCAGCCACCGGCGGCGCAGCGCGAAAGAACGCAAGCTCGATCGAGTCGAGATACCCGTGTGTCGGCTCGAACTCGGTCGACGTCAGGCGGTGGATGCCGGCGGCCAATGCCTCGAGTTGACCGGCGATCCCCATCGAATCGTTGCACCCCTGCTCGCGCGCGAGGCGGAATGCCGCCTCGAGTCCGTTCCACATCGAGTCGCGGTCCCACACGAAACTGCCACCGCCCTCCGGAGCCGGGGGGACGGACGGCGTCGGCCCGGGAATGACCAGGACCAGCAAGAGAACGGCAAACAGCGCGGCGACGGCGGTCCAGACTGACATGACAACCTCGAAACACCTGTGATGATGAAGCCGCTCGATCGTGACACACGGGGACCTCAGCATTCATCCCGGCATGTGCCCGGCAGCGTCTTCGCATGTAGCCCCGCACGCATCTGCGGCGGAGCGTTCTCAGGACCGGGGTGAATCGCTTCCAGTGGGGAGGCCGAGTCCCTCCAAGAGCGCACGGAACCGCGGATCGCTCCGCAGCGGATCCACTGCATGGCTCACTCCGCCCCAATACGTCACCTCGTGGTCGCGCATCTCGATGGCGCGCTCGGCCCAGGCAATGGCACGCTCGTGATCGCCGCCCCACGTGAACAAATACACGATGTTGTTTGGCTTCACGAACACCTGCTCCGCACGGTCGGCGAGCACCTCGGCACCACGCAACATTCCCGCTTCCGGGCCGCTGCCGTCATCCCGCATGGCGGCCGCCACTTCCTCATCCCCGAGCATCTCGAAGTAGCGGACGTAGTGCGTCAGCGCCTCGTCCAGGTTGCCCAGGGTGAGATTGAACCACGCTTCGAGATGCGATCGGAGGGGATTGGCGGGTACCGTCGCAAGCAGCTCCAACCCCTCGGCGTTGCGTCCCATGAGTCCAAGGAGTGCTCCCTGCAGGAGCTGCGTGAAGGGGTTGAAGGGATCGATCTCGTTCGCCCGCTCGATCTCTCGCTCGGCCTCGGCATGCCGCCGCATCATGCCGAGGAAGTGCGAGTAGAAGATGTGGGTCTGCGGCTCGTTGGGATCGAGCTCGATCGCCCGCCTGTAGGCCTGCTCCGCACGCTCCCAATCGAACTCGAACCACGTGTACCCCTGCGCCAGGGCCTGGTGGCCTTCGGCGAGATAGGGGTCGAGCTCGACGGCGCGCCGCGCGTCCTCGAGCCACTTGGGACCGTACTCCAGTGGCGGGACCAGGCCCAACACGAGCTTCGATCCCCACACGAGTGCCTTCCCGGCGACGGCAGGTGCGTAATCAGGCTGGATGGCCAGGGCCGCATCGTAGTACTGCATGGCGCGGTCGAGATCGGCGGGGTTGAAGCTCTGCTGGTAGACCCGTCCCCGCATGTATTTCTCATAGGCGACGGGATCGACGGTCGTCTGCGCCCCCGTCGGTCGGCCTTTGGGCCCCAGCACGCCGTGAATCTCGCCGGCGATGGCACCAGTGACCTCACGGTAGAGCGAGAAGACGCTGTTGACGTCCCCGTCGAACGAGCCCGACCACACACCCTCCTCGGTGTTGCCGTCGATCAGCCGTGCCTCGATGCCCACCGACTCCCCCGCACGGAACAACGACGACTCGACGACCATATCCGCCGAGAGTTCCCGACAGATGTCGCGGATCGGCTTATCCGTGTTCTGGTACTGCAGCACGGAGGTGCGCGCGAGCACGGCAACCTCTCCTCGTCCGAGCTGCGAGATCAGCGACTCGTGCAGCCCCAGCACCAGATACTGCTGCTCCGCATCGCCGGTGATGTTGACGGGGGGAAGGACAGCCAGACGTTGACGGCCCACAGGGGCGACGACCCGCTCCGCCCGTAACGTCTCCGCCATGGCTTTGGGGGAGGCGAAGCGGTCACCAGGTTCCTTGGCCATCGCCCGGCACACCGCGCGATCGACGTGGAGAGGGATCTCGGGTTTCAACGCCCGGAGACTCGGAACCGTGTCCGATGCATGCTGGGCAATCAGCGCCTGCGGCGTTGCGGCTTCGAACGGCAGGCGCCCGGCGACCATCTCGAACAACACACAGCCCAAGGCGTAGACGTCCGTTCGGCCATCGACATCGGCCTGACCGAACGCCTGCTCGGGACTCATGTACGCGGGCGTGCCGATGGCGATCCCGGTCCCCGTCAGCTTCTCACCGCCAGCCACTTCCACGGCGCGCGCGATGCCAAAGTCGGCAACGACGGCCTGGTCGTGGGCGAGGAGTATGTTCTCCGGCTTGATGTCGCGATGGATGACGCCCTGCCCGTGCGCATAGGTGAGCGCGGACGCCACCTGATCGAGCAACCGTACCGCCTCGGCAACCGGCAGAGCCCCGTCCCGCATCAATCGATCGCGCAGGGACTCCCCCGCGACGTACGGCATCACGTAGAAGAGAAAACCGTCCGCCTCACCCGAGTCGATGAGCATGAGGATGTGCGGATGGGTGAGCTTCGCGGCGATCTCGATCTCGCGACCGAACCGCGCAGGGCCGACGGCGGCAGCGAGTTCGGGATGCAGCACCTTCACCGCCACCTGACGATTGTGCTTCAGATCATCCGCCAGGTAGACCGTCGCCATGCCGCCGGCACCGAGTTCGCGGTCAATGCGGTAGCTGTGCGCGAGCGCCTTCTCAAGGCGATTGCGTTGCTCGGTCATACGAACCGGAAGATGCCATGTCGAATGCGTGAACGCGAGCGATAGAGGGGATCCGGGGCAGCCGAAAGCCGGATCGGTCCGGCGCGCGGAGTCGGCGCCCCGGGGAGAACGGCTGCTCCCCCGACGAGGACGCCACTACTTTCCTGACGGTTCGCGGCCGTCGCGGAACTGGTATATGCGCCAGCTACTCCCACTGCAATCCTAGCGGACCGGACCCAGGTACTTGTCGAGCCAAGCGAGCGACTCCCGGATCAACTCCGTGCGCGGGATGTCGTGCCCTCCCTCGTACAGAATCCAGCGCTTGTCTGACGCCGCCGTTCCGAGCAACTCGAAGAACGGTTTCTGCGCCATCTCGCTCGGGAAGATGGCATCGTACTTACCGTTCAGCATCAGGACCGGCACCGTGATGCGCGGCAGGTAGCTGACCGGATCGACTTCCGGACGGCCGCGATCCATCGTCAGGCCCGCCACATAGAGCACCGAGACCTGGATACGGGGCTCCACCACCGGGATGATGCCGCCCATGTTGCCGCCCCAGCTGAGGCCGAAGTAGGCGATCTTCGTGGTGTCGACGTCGGCACGGGTCCTCAGGTAATCGAGCGTACGCCGGTAGTCCTTGACCCACATCACGACGTGGTCGCGGTAGAAGATGGATTCGGTCGGAAAGCCGTTCCGCAGACTGTCGGAGCGCTCGTGGGTGCTCTTATAAATCGGGTACACCAGGGCGCGCCCGCCGGAGGGGAAGAAGCTCATCGCCGACCCCAAGGTGCCGTCGAACGGCGCCGACCCGATGACGCCCCCGCCGGGGAACGCGACGACCGTCTGGTACGGCGGCGTGACGTTTCGTGGCAGGAAGACCCAGGCCGTCATGCGTTCCTCGCCGTAGGCTGCCTTGAAACTGACCTTCTCGGCCACCCAGCTCTCCGACGTGGAATCGCGCAGCTCGACCGTGGCGTCGAGCGGGAGCGGGTCGTAGTCGAACAGCGGGAGGAAGGCGGCGAAGGCCGCATCGGACACGGGCCGTACCTTCGTGTAGTCGGTGAAGGCTCGAGGTATCGGTCGCGACGCGAGCGCGACCGCACTGTCCGCAGGGTCGTACAGGGCCAGCCGGATGCCGTTGATCGCCGATCGGTCCAGAGGCGGTTGCGCATAGGCAACCGCAAAGCTGTACTGCGGATCGCTCCAGCCGCCCCCGAGGATGAACCGTTGCCCCCGGCCGGCGTCGTTCACGCACCACTCGCGCACGTTCCCGGCCATATCGGAGACTCCGCTTTCGCTGATCCCGCGGGGGGTGCCCACGGGCAGCGGTCCGTTCCCGTCGAGATTACTGAACGGCACGACGTACCGTGCGTAGCTGACCACCGCAGCCCGCGCCCAATGGTACATGGTGGGCAGTACCTTGCCCGCGAACTTCGCATACGCTGCGGCCTCGTACCAACTCACACCGCCCACCGGCATATCGCCCTGGCCATCGGGAAACCCACCCCCCTCCCACGTCGCCGGACCCGGCCGCCCGGTGCGGTCGACAAGACGGGCCATCGCCGCATCGAACGACAGCACCGTGCCATCCACGTCGTGGAAGGGATGCTCCCAGTACGCTCGATCGCGATACCCTCCCGCAGCCACGAATTCCTTGTACTCGCGATTGCTGACCTCGAACCGATCCATCCGGTATGGGCCGAGTACTACCTCCTCGGCGTGGCGGGTGCCGAGCGGGGAGGACCTGGTCTCGTCGCCCGGGATGCGCACCATCTCCGGGTGCGGGGCGGTGACGGAGTCGAGCGGGATCGTGTGGTGCGGCGTTTCGAAGAGCACGAAAGCGGTGCGGTACCCCGGTTTCTCGAACCGGTACAGGCCCACTTGGCGAGGCAGGCGGATCGAGTCCGTCGGCGTCGTGCCGATGTAACGCCACTGTGACGTATCCGTCATCGCGGAGCGATACACCCGTGCACCTGCAGGATCGCTCTCGACGGCGGTTCGCCGACTGAACGCCGGCCAGAGGGCTTCGAGGGTCGAGTCGTTCGGGGCAACCTCCGCGATTCGGACGGCGAGGTCGAAGGCACTATCGGGCTCGGCCGCCTCGACCAGCCGGCGCAGTTCGGGCAGCGCGGTCTCGTGCACCCACCGCTGCTGCCGGAACCGCTGGATGGCGAGGCCTGCTACGACTGCCACGATCACCACAGCGGCGGCGCCCAGGACGATCCGGCGCCGCTTCGCGCGCGGCGACGGGGCCGACCGAAGGGCTGCAGCCGTCGGGGTCGCCAAGCCCTCGATCGACTGCAGTAGCTCGTCGGCGGACTGGAAACGCTGAGCCGGGCTCTTCTCCAGGCACTTCATCACGATCTGCGCGACGGCGGTCGGTACCTCCGGGGTCACCGACTGGAGCGGTTCGGGATCGCTCGCAATGTGCGCGGTCAGCACTGCCTGCGGCGCCCCGGTGAAGGGTGTCCGTCCGGCCAGCATCTCGTAGGCGAGCACGCCGACCGAGTAGATGTCGGCCCGGTGATCGATGCCCGGATCGGCAACTGCCTGCTCCGGCGCCATGTACGCCGGCGTGCCCACCGAGATCCCGATGCTGGTGAGCGCGTGTCGTGCGGTGGCGTCGCTCATCGCCTTCGCCACCCCGAAATCCATCAGGACGGCGTGCCGCTCGGCGAGCATCACGTTGTCCGGTTTGATGTCGCGGTGCACCACGCCGTGGCCGTGCGCATGGACCAGCCCGTCGACCAGATCGCGAAGGAGGCGCATTGCCTCAGACGGTGGGATCCGCTCCTGCTTGGCGAGACGTGCACGCAAGGAGTCACCTGGGACATACGGCATGACGTAGAACAGCACGCCATCCGCCTCACCTGAATCCAGGAGCGGGAGGATGTGCGGCGATTGGAGCTGTGCCGCGATCTCGATCTCGCGCAGGAAGCGTTCGCCGCCCACCGCCTGGGCGATTTCGGGCCGGAGGACCTTGATGGCCACCTTCCGGTGGTGTCTGACGTCCTCGGCGAGGTAGACGATGGCCATCCCGCCGCTGCCGATCTCCCGATCGATGGCGTAGCGGTCGGACAGGGCAGTCTTGAGGCGTTCAAGCTGGTCGGGCATATGTCCGAGAAGATGCAGCGGGGCGAGCGCGAGCGCGAGCTACCGGTAGGACCCGTGTCACTCCTTGCAGATGGGACCCATGGGCATCCTGCTACGATATGGCTAGGGCAGCTACGGGGCCGATGTGCCTACGATACGGCGTGGGGAGTCAGTGGGCCAGAGCTGCATCACTCCCGCAACTTCATCCGACGCAGCAGGTCATCGAATCGCGCGTCGTCGCGCAGACCGTCAAACCCAGCCTCGACATTCACCCAGACAAGGGCAGCGTCACGCACGTGGTATGCCTCTTCCAGCCAAACGAAGGCACTGTCCACTTCACCTAACGCTGTATGGACCAGGGCGATCAAGTGCGGCGAGAAATAGGTGCGCTCGTATAGGCTCTTGACCTCCGCGAGTTTCTCAGCAGCTTCGGCTTTCCGCCCAGCGAGCGCGTAGGCCCAAGCCAGATCCACCCGGAGACCTGGATCATCGTGAATCCTCACCATCTCCTGGAGCTCAACAATGGCTTCCACGTACCTTCCAGTTTGCAGGTACAGCCGAGCGCTGGTCCACCGTACCCCGCTCCAATCAGGGTCAAGCGCGACCATATGTTGGAGTTCTTCTTCTGCCCGTTCGGGCAACCGAGCGAACAAGAAGAACCTTGCTGCAAGGTAGTAGTGTACCCGGCCGAGTGGATCCAATTCCTGGGCCCGCTTGATGCTTGCAATCGCCTCATCGTGGCGACCAAGCGCGGACAGTAGTCCGGCGTACCACTCGTGGGCCAGTGCGTAGCCAGGACTCAGTGTGATGGCTTGATGGAACCCCTCCTCAGCTCCAACCCAGTCATGCTCCCAGTGGTACTTGGCGTCCGCAGTAATGGTGTGCGCTTCGGCCAGCCCATCGTCAAATGAGAGCGCGCGTTGAGCAGCCTCGATAGCTATTGGGAATGCCTCGCGTGGCGGGATGTCTCCGTGAGCGGCTGTGATGTGAGCATTGCCCAACCCCACGTACCCCAACGCGAAAGTGGAGTCTATCTCGAGTGCCCGCAGGAAACGGTCGATGCTCTGCTCCGATTTGCCCTCGGTCCACATATAGCGGCCACGGAGGTAAGCCTGATAGGCGTCCGGATTGACCGAGCGGCTGGCTGTGAGGCGTGCCTCCTCCTGGGGTGTCAGCGTCGCCTGCACTTCCTCTGCAATCGCTCGGGCCACTTCACTATGTAGGCTGAGGATATCCCCTAAGCTCCTATCATAGGTCTCCGCCCAAAGGTGATCGTCAGTCGCTGCCTGAATCAGCTGAGCCTGGATTCGTACGGTATCGCCAAGCTTGAAGGCTGTGCCCTCAACCACCATGTCAGCACCAAGTTCTTCTGCGATCTGTGGCATCGACTTCATGGTGTTCTTGTACTGCATTACCGACGTGCGCGACCTTACACTCAGCGCTCTGATCTGAGCCAATTCAGATATCAAAGCATCGTGCATACCGTCAACGAAGTACTCCTGCTCTGGGTCCCCTGAGAGATTCTGGAACGGCAGCACGGCGATGGCCGTGCGCGGGGGAATCGACCCCGTCGCACTCGGCCAGATTGAACGGCCGAACGCGACGGCTCCGGCAATCGCGGCCGCCGTCACAATGGCGAGCAGGGCAATCCGTTCCCACGAGAAGCGGCCTGCAACGGGGGGAGCCGGTGCAGCTGGGGTTGGTGCAAGCGCCGCGGACGCCCGCGGGCCGAGCGCCTCGGCAAAGAGCGCCACTGGATTGAAACGGTCCGCTGGGGTCTTCGAGAGTGCCCGCTCCAGCGTGGCCGCCACGTGGGAGGGCACGGCCGGGCGAATGGCTGTCACACTCGGTGGCTCCACCGACAGATGCTGATGCACCAAGCTCTCAACCGTGGGACCCGTGAACGGCGGCTCGCCCGCCAGCATCTCGTATAAGACACAGCCGAGGGAGTAGAGATCCGACCGCCCGTCCAGATCCTTGCTCCCCGCCGCCTGCTCCGGGCTCATGTAGGCCGGGGTCCCCACTGCCAGCCCTGTGGCCGTGAGCGACTCTCCCCCCGCCTGGTCGATCGCACGCGCAATCCCGAAGTCGGCCACCACGGCGTGACCGCTCTCAAGCAGGATGTTCTCGGGCTTGATGTCCCGATGGATCACACCGTGAGCGTGGGCGTAGCTCAGTGCGTCGGCAACTTCGCGGGCTACTTGCAGGGCGTCATCGATGGCAAGCTGCTTCTCTCGCTCCAGCCGATCTCCAAGTGACTCGCCTTCGACGTAGGGCATCACATAGTACAGGAAGCCGTCGGCTTCACCCGAGTCGTAGAGCGCTAGGATGTGCGGGTGGTGCAGGTTCGCGGTGACCTTGATCTCGTTCAGGAAGCGTTCTCCGCCAAGTACCGCTGCGAGCTCAGGGCGAAGAACCTTCAGCGCAACTTGGCGTTCGTGCTTGAGATCCTCGGCGAGGTAGACAGTAGCCATGCCACCGCTGCCGATCTCACGCTCGATTGCGTAGCGGTCAGACAGGGCTGTCTTGAGGCGGTCCAACTGGCCGGTCATATGCGACACAAGATGCAGCCAGGCGAGCACCGGCGCGAGAGGCAGGTAGGACCGGTGTAGAATCCCATATGAGTCCCTCTGACCCACTGGAGAATCCCACATCGTGAGGCAGGGGTGGGCCCGCCTCTAGCGATCCGGCGAAGCCCGTCCTCCGGGGGGAAAGCCTACTCCCACAAGAGGTTGGACACTACTTTACTGACGGTTCGCGGCCGTGGCGGAACTGGT
>JBDHJO010000309.1:0-3722 GCA_039586875.1 Gemmatimonadota bacterium
GCGCCGGTTAGCTTTCGCCGCCGATTCGACCGGAATACCCCCATTGTGCACGAGCTTTTGCTGGCCCTCCCGGTGCTGCTGTTCTCCATGGTCGCGCATGAATACGCGCACGGACTTGCCGCCCTGCGACAGGGGGATCCTACAGCCCTGAATCTCGGCCGCCTCACGCTGAATCCGTTGAAGCACATCGATCCCGTGCTGACGATTCTCATGCCGGTGTTAATGCTCGTCGTGTCGGGTGGGCGCGTGGTCTTCGGCGGAGCGAAGCCCGTCCCGGTCAACCCCAGCAACTACCGGGACTATCGGCGCGGTGACATCATCGTATCCTCAGCCGGTGTCCTCGCGAACCTGGGTCTAGCCAGCGCCTGTCTGACACTCGCCGTGGGGCTTGGCGTCGTGGGCAGCAGCCTCGACAGTGCCTTGATTGCCGTGCTCCAGGAGATGCTGGCTTGGGGAATTTGGCTGAACATTCTGCTGTTCGTGATCAACCTCGTACCGATCCCGCCGCTCGACGGATCGCACCTCCTCTACCCGGATCGCACCTCCTCTACCACGCGCTGCCGCCCGCACTCGGGAAACGGTACCGTGAGCTCGGCCGGTACGGTCTCGCCGGGCTGATGCTCCTGATCTTCGTCGTCCCGGGAGCGCTGGGCACATTGCTGACGCCGGCATTCGTGCTCCAGCGCTTCGCATGCGCCGTGATCGAGCCATGGGCGCTCGGTCCCATGCAGGTGTGCGGCCTGTGACGGTCGCCTCGGTCCGGACTGCCGACACGGCGTTCGAGGTCCGCCTCGATGCGTTTGCGGGGCCGCTCGATCTCCTCATGCAACTGATCCGCGAACAAGAGATCGATATCGCGGACATTCCGATTGCTCAGATCGCCGATCAGTTCCTGCAAGTCATCGGGCAACTCGGCTTGAACGACGCCGCGGACTACGTCGAGATGGCTGCGCAACTGCTGCGCATCAAGATCCAACTGCTGCTCCCGCGCCCGTTCGACGATACCGAGTGGGAGGACCCGCGAGCTGAACTCGTCCGCCGGTTACTCGAGTATGAACAGATGCGCGAGGTCGCCGACTGGCTGGCGGAACAGGCGCGGCAGCATGGCGACCGGTTCGCGCGTGGCTGGGTAGGGGAACGCCCGGAGCTTCCCGAGTCACCGATGACCATGGACATCCAGGAGTTGCTCCTTGCGGCTGAGCGCGTCGTCGAGGCCATGCCCGAACCGGTGCTGCACCGCGTCGTCCCGCGGCCGCTCGACGTCGAAGGCGCGACACGGCGGATTCGTGAGTTGTTCGGCAGCAGGGATGAGTGCACGTTGGGTGAGGTCCTCGGCACCAGACCGAATATCGCAGACCTCATCTCGTCGCTGCTCGCCCTGCTCGAGCTTGCGCGGATCGGCTTCATCCGCTTGCGTCAACAACAACCCTTTGGCTCGGTGGTAATCCGGCGTGAACCCGCTGACACGACTTTTGCCTCCCCGCATCCCCTCTCGCTGACCGAGTGCCGGAAGCTCGCACCCGACGTGTCGCGCGAGGAGGTGATCGAGGCCATCGAGACGCTGCGGCGGCATTATGACGAGGGCGAACATGCCGTGGAGGTGATCGAGGTTGCCGAGGGCTACCAGATCACTACCCGCCCGCATTTCGCGGAGGCGGTAGCAGAAGCGCAATTGGTGCGCCGGCCGCGGCGGCTGTCGCAAGCAGCGCTGGAGACGTTGGCGGTCGTCGCGTACCGGCAGCCGGTGAGCCGCGCCGAAATCGAGGAGATCCGCGGGGTCGCGGTCGATGGGGTACTGCGATTGTTGCAGGAGCGCGGTATCGTCGAGGCCGTTGGGAGGGGTGAAGGACTCGGACGCCCGCTCTTGTACGGCACAACCGCCCTGTTCCTCGAGCTGCTCGGCCTCCGCACGCGGGACGAGCTGCCGAACCTGGACGAACTCTCCGTGGCGCTGCAGCCGGCAGCCGACCGAGGGGCGCCGGCCGAAGCGTGAGCACCATGCGCCTGCAGCGCGCGCTGGCTCGCGCCGGCGTGGCCTCACGACGGCGCGCAGAGGAGCTGATTCGGGGAGGCGCGGTTCGGGTCAACGGCACCGTCGCGACGATCGGTCAGTCGGTTGATCCGGACGTCGACGTGATTCTGGTCCGGGGGCGGCGCGTTCGCCCCGCGGACACCACTTGGCTGCTGCTCCACAAACCGGTGGGATATGTGGTATCCCGCCGCGATCCTCGCGGGCGGCAGACGGTCTTCGATCTGCTTCCAGACATTCCCGGGCTGACGTACGTGGGACGCCTGGACCTCATGACGTCGGGCGCGTTGCTTCTCACCACCGATGGCACCGGCGCGCACCGCCTCATGCATCCGCGCTACGCGGTGGAACGGACCTACCGCGTACTGGTGCACGGGCGGCCCGCGCACGAAATTCGCAGAGCGCTGGCGCGCCCCATCGTGCTGGGCGACCGCGAGGTCCGTGTCGTAGACTTCAAGGTGCAGGAACGCGGCCCAAGCACCGACCTGACGCTCGTGCTCGCCGAGGGTCGCTATCGCATCGTGCGTCGGCTCTGCGAGCACCTGCACTTGAAGGTGGAACGATTGGCCCGCTTGAGCTATGGTCCGATACGCCTTGGGCGACTGGCATCGGGGACGTGGCGGCATCTGACCGCCGCCGAGGTGCGGCGCTTACCGATAATGCGAGACGAGTAAAGGAACGCACTTCATGGAACTGCAAGGGAAGACAGTCCTGATCCTGGGTGGGAGTGGACTTGTGGGACGGGCAGTGGCTCGGCGCCTGTTGGACCTTGGTCCTCGGAAGATCGTTCTGGTCGCACTCTACGAAGCCGAGGTCCGTGAAGGCGCGGCTTGGTTGGCGGAGCGCGCTCCGAACACCGAGATCGCCGCCGAGTGGGGCGACGTGTTCCTGCCGGCGGACGTTGCCACACTGGATCGTTCCACGCTCCTGGGCGATCAGGCCTCACGCGATTTGGTCTTGACGGACCTGCTGGGCGACCTGACCCAGGACGTCCTCGATCGCAGCTTTCTGCTGCAACTCTTCGCCAAGCACACCCCTCACGCGGTGATCGATTGCATCAACACGGCCACCGCGTTTGCCTATCGCGATGTCTTCCAGAGCGCGCGCGACCTGCTTGCCACAGCGCGGTCCGGAACCGTAACGCGGGAACAGGTGGAGCAGCACATTCTCTCGATCCCGCTGCCGCCCTTGATTCGGCACGTGCAGATCATGCTCGAGGGCCTCCGACGGGGGCCGACCGAGGCGTACGTCAAGATCGGCACGAGCGGCACCGGTGGCATGGGACTCAACATCCCGTACACGCATTCGGAGGAGCGTCCGTCGCGGACGTTGTTGGCCAAGTCGGCAGTGGCCGGTGCACACACGCTGTTGTTGTTCCTGGTTGCGCGAACGCCCGGCGCGCCGGCAACCATGGAGATCAAGCCCACGGCGGCCATCGCCTGGCGTGAGATCGGATGGGGCGCGATCCGGCGACGCGGGCAAGCCGTGCGGCGAATGGACTGCCGGGCGCCGCTCGCGCTGCAGGATGCGTTTGGCCCCGATGCGTCGGGGTGGGAGGATCAGGGCTCGGTGCTCGAATCCGTGTATGCCGATCTCGGTGAGAACGGCCAATTGTCGCGGGATGAGTTCGCGACCCTCACGGCGATCGGACAAATGGAGTTCATCACGCCGGAGGAAGTTGCGGGGTACGTCG
>JBDHJO010000310.1:0-2363 GCA_039586875.1 Gemmatimonadota bacterium
GAATCACCGACGGCGGCCGGGCCCGCCGCGCCAGACGTGTCGGTGGTGGTGATGACCTACAACGAGGCCGAGTCCCTGGGCGGTGTGGTGGCCGAGATCCGGGGTGTGCTGGCGGGACTGGATGCGACCCATGAGATCGTCCTGGTGGACGACGGCAGCACCGATGGCTCCGGGAGAGTTGCCGACGCGCTGGCGGAGGAGGATGCGCGCACCCGCGTCATTCACCACGCGTCCAACGCCGGGCTCGGCGGCGTCTACCGAACGGGCTTTACGCAAAGCCGGGGCCGATTCGTCACCTTCTTCCCTGCGGACGGGCAGTTTCCGGCGGCTATCATCGGGCAGTTTCTGCCGCTCATGCAGGACCACGATCTGGTGCTCGGGTACATCCCGGGCACGAGGAGCAGCGTGACGGGAAAGTTCCTGTCGGCGATGGAGCGGGCCCTGTACACGCTCCTGTTCGGAGGGATCCCCCGTTTTCAGGGGATCATGATGCTGCGGCGCGATCTGCTGGGGGAGCTACGGCTCGTGTCCAGGGGCAGGGGCTGGGCAATCGTGATGGAGTTCATCCTCAAGGCGAATCATCGTGGATACCGCATCACGAGCGAGCCCACTGCCTATCGACCTCGAATGCACGGTACGTCGAAGGTGAACAACCTGCGATCGATCGGCTCGAACTTCAAGCAGCTGCTCGAGCTGAGGCTCCGAATGTGGGCCCCGGGAACACCGGATTTCCGCACCAAGGCTGAATCATGAGCGCGAACGCTGCGAAACGCTTCCGAAGGTGCCGCGCATGAAGCGCCTGATACTAGTTGGCGCCGGAGGAACGGGTGAGGACGCAGCGGAGATCATCCACTCGATCAACCAACGTCGGCCGACCTACGAACCCGCGGGGTTCCTCGACGACGATCCCGCGAAGAAAGGACGCGTCATCGGTGGGCTGCCGGTTCATGGACCGCTGGCGAGCGCACGGGAGCACACCGACACGTGGTTCGTCGATTGCCTCGGCAGCCCTTCGAGCTTTCGCAGACGGCGCGAGCTCATCGAGGGCATGGGCGTGCCCGACGATCGCTTCGAGGCGTTGGTGCACCCCACCGCCGAGGTCGCCGAATCCGGCAGCATCGGCCCGGGCAGCGTCGTCTATCCATTCGTGTTCGTCGGCGCAAACGCCGCGGTGGGCCGGCACGTCACTATCCTGTCCCAGACTACTGTGAACCACCACTGTCGGATCGGTGATTATTCGATCCTCACGACCGGCTGCGTCGTATCGGGTCACGTGACCCTCGGACAGTCCGTCTACCTCGGCGCCGGATGTGTGCTGCGCGATAACATCGAGATCGGCGACGGCACGCTCGTCGGGATGGGAAGTGTGGTAACGCGAAGCGTCGCCGCCGGACAGGTGGTAAAGGGCGTCCCGGCAGCAAGCTGATCCCGGTTCTCGGCCCTCGCACGGAGGCGCCGGCTGCGAGTATCGCGTTAGACGGCCTGCAGATTCTCCACGACGTACAGGTAATCGGCTTCGCACATTCGATTGTGAAGCGGGATGGCCATGCTTTGATGATGAAGGCGGGTGGCAACCGGGTAGCGAGCCGGATCGACGCCGACCTTGTCGCGATAGTAAGAGAGCTCGGATAGTGCGTGGGTGCCGGGCCGTGTAGCGATGCCTCGTGTGGCGAGCCACTCCATGAGCGCGTCCCGATTCACCGGGGTCGCAAGCGGGTCCACGACCGTGACGAAGGCCTGCCAGGCGTGTCGGCAACCGTTCGATACAGTCGGTGTGGCCAGCCACTCGATATCGGCCAGCTGATCCACGTACCAGCGCGCCCAGCGGTCCCGCTCGTCGATGAACCCGTCGAGCTTTTCGAGCTGCACGAGGCCGACGGCGGCCTGCATATCGGTCATGCGGTAGTTGAATCCGAGATCCGGAATGTCCGGCATCGTCGCCGGCCCGGCGGAAGCAAACGTCTGAGTGACGGCACCGTGATTGCGAAGCGAACGCATGCGATCGGCGAGTTGCCCGTCATCGGTAGTCACCATTCCGCCCTCGCCGGTCGTTATGGACTTGCGTGGATGAAAGCTGAAACATCCAACGGCGCCCAGCGAGCCCGCGGGCTCGCCACGCAGGTCCGCGCCCGCGGCGCAAGCGGCATCTTCCACGATTGCCACGCGTTCCGGCACGACATCGCGCAGCGCCGCCGTATCGGCGCACAGACCGAACAGGTGAACGGCGATGACCGCGCGGGTCTGCTCGGTTATCGCCGCGCGAACGGCATTCACATCCAGGTTGTAAGTGTATGGATCCACGTCGACGACCACCGGGGTGGCGCCCACGTAGAGCACGGCATTCGCGGTGGCAACCCAGGTGA
>JBDHJO010000101.1:0-9903 GCA_039586875.1 Gemmatimonadota bacterium
GCCCGGCATCCACGGCGTACCGCATGGCCGTCGCCATGGCCACCGGATCCTTGGCCGCCGCCAGCGCCGTGTTCATGAGAATCCCGTCGACACCCTGCTCCATCGTCACGCAGGCGTCCGACGCCGTACCCACGCCGGCATCCACAATGACGGGGGTCTGCACGCGGCGCTTGATTGTGCGGATGCTGTAGGGGTTGATGAGTCCGAGTCCGCTTCCGATCGGCGATGCCAGCGGCATGATCGCCGCGCACCCGGCGTCCTCGAGCCGGAGTGCCGTGATCAGATCCTCGTTCGTGTACGCCATCACTTGGAATCCCTCACGCGCGAGCACGGTCGACGCTTCGATCAACCCGGCCACGTCGGGGAGCAGGGTCTCCTGGTCACCGATGACTTCGAGCTTGATGAACTCGTTGAAACCGGCCTCTCGTGCCAGTCGGGCATACCGGATGGCCTCGTCGGCGGTATAGCACCCGGCCGTATTGGCGAGCAGGAAGTACCGATTCGTGTCCAGGTGGTGGAGGATACCCGTGTCGTCGGCACGATCGAGATCCACGCGGCGGACGGCAACCGTCACGACCTCCGCTCCGGACGCGTCCAGGGCGCGGACCATCGTCTCGTTGTCTGCGTACTTGCCCGTCCCGACCATGAGACGCGACCGGAAGGTCTTCCCACCGATCACCAGTGCGTCTGCCGTACCGCCGCCCGTCATACCTGTACCTGCCTCTCGAAGTGCGCCGATCGCTGTTCAGCGCACGGCGTTATCCGCCGCCAACGAAGTGCACCAACTCGACTGTGTCGCCGTCTCTGACGCTCGTGCGTTCGAGTGCAGGGCGCCGCACGATCTCGCGATTCAGCTCGACCACAACGGCTCGCGGGTCGAGCTCGAGCCCCGTGAGGAGGTCGAGCAGGGAGCTGCCCGGTGCCAGCTCTCGGGTCTGTCCATTCACACTGACTGTTATGCGTGCCGCCATGGGGAGTTGGTCCGCGGTGCACATGACGCACCGTCCGTCGGAGACGATGCTACTGAGTTACCGACCTAAAGATAGCAGAAAGGCCTCGGCAGCCGCTGCGACATCGTCGACAAGCCACAGGGCACTGATCGCGGCCACGCCCCATGCGCCTGCCTCGAGGCAGGCGCGCACCCGATCCGGGGTGACGCCTCCGATCGCGATGACGCGGGCAGGACGCGAGCGCTCGATCGCGGAGACCCCGATGCCCGGGGAACCCGGGTGGGATGCGGTCTCCCATATCGGCCCCAGGAAGACGTAATCGGCGCCCTCGGCGTCAGCGGCGAGCGCTTCACCCGCGGTGTGCGCCGATCGCCCGATGAGGAGCGCCGGGCCGGTGATGGCTCGGGTCACGCTGACGGGGAGGCCGGACGACGGCAGGTGGACCCCAGCGGCGCGTCCCGCGACGGCGAGGTCGACCCGATCGTTCACGATGACCGTTCCCGTGGTGGGTAGCATGCCCATGAGTTGGAGGCGGACACGGGCCGTGCAGTCGCGCGCGCGCAGATGGACCGCGATACGCGCGTCGGCACCGAGGGTCGCTGCACGGGTGGAGAAGTCAGGCAACGCGAGCACGCGGTCGTTGGTGACGGCGTGCAAGCGCGGAACGGGTGGTCTCAGGAGAATCGGTCCCCGAGCTGGATGCCACGCCCATGGACCCAGTCCGCGGCGCCCATCCGCTGGCGGCCCGCCGGTTGCACATCCAGGATCTGGAGCGTGCCGTCACCCGTTGCGATGACGAGGGCAGGGTCGGTCTCGACGACTTCGCCTGGCGCCGCCGCCGCCGCGTCGCCAAATCGGGGGCCAAAGAGCTTGATCTCACGAGAGCCCAGCCGGGTCCAGGCGCCAGGCCTCGGGTCGAAGGCGCGAATCTGGCGCTCGATCAGTCGCGCGGGCTCCTCCCAGCGGATCTGGGCCAGCTCTCGGGTTACTTTCGGGGCAAACGTCGCCTTGTCGTGGTCCTGATGCAGCGGAGCGGCCGCGTCCACGTCCAGGAGCGCCAGGCCCTCCACGAGGGCGAGCGCACCCAGCTCGGCTAAACGCTCCGTGAGCTCTCCGCCCGTCTCGTCCGGCGCAATCGGCGTGGCAACCTGATGCATCACCGGGCCGGCGTCCATCCGGGCGTCCATCTGCATGATCGTCACGCCCGTGTCCTCGTACCCCTCGAGGATGGCGTGCTCGATCGGGGCGGCCCCCCGCAGGGTCGGCAGCAGGGACGCGTGAACATTCACCATGCCTCGCCGGGGGAGGTCCAGGAGTTCCTGCTTGAGGATGTGCCCGTACGCCACGACCACGCCGAGATCCGGCCTGATATCGCGCAGGGCGTCGAGGAATGACGAGTCGCTAGGCCGGTCCGGCTGGAAGACCGTCAGCCCTTCCTCGAGTGCGACCCGCTTCACCGGAGCAGGCACGCTGTTGGAACGGGATCGCCCACGCGGTCGGTCGGGTTGAGTGACGACTGCGATGACGTCGAACCCCTCGCCAAGCAGCGCCCGCAGCGAGGGGATCGCGAATTCCGGCGTCCCGAAGAAGATGACGCGCATGCTACCGCCGAGCCTGCGATGCGCTTTGGGGCACGACCTCCTTGATATGTCCGGTCGTGCCACGCCGCTGCCGCTTCCACCGCTGTAAGAGCATCCGGCGCTTCAGTGGGCTCACGTGATCGAGAAAGAGGATGCCGTCCAGGTGGTCGATCTCGTGCTGAATCGCGCGAGCGCGCAGATCGGTCGCTTCGACCGTGACCCGCTCGCCATCGAGGGTGGTCGTCTCGATGACGATGCGCTGGGCACGATCCACGTCCGCGAAGATCTCCGGAATGGAGAGGCAGCCTTCCTCTCCTCGTACCTTGCCGTCCCGCTCGAGGATCACCGGATCGATGAGAACGACGGCGTCTTCGTCGTCGGTCTGCACGACGGCGACCCGGCGTGCGACACCCACCTGGTTGGCGGCCAGGCCGATCCCCTGGTCAGCGTGCATGGTGTCGAACAGGTGCTGGACGAACGTCCGGATCTCGTCATCGACCGTGCCGATCTCTTCTGCGCGTTCACGAAGTACGGGTGAGCCGAGCAGGTGGATCGGCAGAATACTCATGTACTCTCCGGACGGTCAGACAGGATGTCCGCGATGCGGTCGCGCTGCACCACGATCCGTGACTCACCCGTCTTGATCGTCACTTGGTCGTCCTTGAGGTGCACGACCTCGCCCAGGATCCCGCCGACCGTCACGACCCTGTCATTCTTGCGTAGCTCACCAAGCCGCTCCCGGTGCTTCTTCTCCTGTTGCACCTTGGGCCGGATGATGAGGAAGTAGAAGATGGCGACAATCGCGGCCATCTGGATGAAGAAGATCGTCAGGCCGCCACTGCCGCCTTGGCCTGAGGGTGCGAAGAGAAACAGCGATTCAAGTCTCACGTTGTCCCCGTGCGTTGTAGCGTTCCAGCCACTCGTGGTGCCAGGTACCGAATGTCGCTGTCCGAATCTGCCGTCGCGCCTCCTGCGCGAGTCGCACCAGAAACCGGACATTGTGCAGCGAGAGGAGGCGCAGCCCGAGCAACTCCTCCGCAACAAACAGGTGTCGCAGATACCCGCGGCTGTAGGTCGTGCATGTCTCGCAGTCGCAGGTCGAATCCACGGGGCTGTCGTCGGTGCGGTGCACCGCGTTCCGGATGTTCAGCGGCCCGTCGGGTGTGTAGGCGGAGCCGTTGCGTCCGTTCCGGGTGGGTGCCACGCAGTCGAACAGGTCCATGCCGCGCGCGACAGCTTCCAGCAAATCCGTCGGAAACCCCACTCCCATAAGATAACGCGGCCGCTCGCGGGGGAGCGCCGGGTCGACGGCTTCGAGGACCGCATGCATCGCGGGTTTGGGTTCGCCGACGGCCAGGCCGCCGACCGCGACGCCCGTCCATTCGTGCATGGCGAGGAGGTCGCGCGCGTGATCGCGGCGCAGGTCGGGGAACGCCGCGCCCTGGACGATGGGCCAGAGCGTCTGTCTGCCGGGATCGGCGGCGCTCAGCGCGCGGTGGCGTGCCAATCCCCGCTGGAGCCAGCGGGTGGTCCGGTCCATAGCCTCCCGCGCGGCAGCGCGATCGGCCCCGCCCGGTATCAAGTGATCGAATGCCATCGCGATATCCGATCCCAGCGTCCACTGGATCTCCACGGCGCGTTCCGGCGTGAGATGCCTCCGTGCACCGTCGACGTGGGACTGGAACTCCACGCCGTCCTCGGACACCCGTCGAAAGCCCTCGAGCGAAAAGACCTGGAACCCGCCGGAGTCCGTCAGAATGGGCCGCTTCCACGCCATGAACCGGTGCAATCCGCCTAACGCGGCCACGGTGTGCTCGTCCGGCCGCACGTGGAGGTGGTAGGTATTCGCAAGGACCATGGTGGCGCCCACGTGCTCGAGGTCGTATGGCGAGAGCGCGCGGACGGTGCCCTGGGTGCCGACCGGCATGAATGCCGGTGTCTCGACGGAGCCGTGCGGCAAGACGAGGGTGCCGGCACGCGCTGCACCGTCCGTTGCGTCGAGGGTGAACGTGCTCGCGGTCATGAGATGGCCATGGCGTCGCCGTAACTGAACAACCGGTATCCGGCCGCGACCGCTTCGCGGTATGCCTCCATCGTCGGCCCGTGACCGGCAAACGCCGCCACCAGCATCAGCAGCGTCGATCGCGGCAGATGGAAGTTGGTCAGCAGGGCGTCCACTCCCTTGAACCGGTAGGGCGGGTAGATGAACAGGTCGGTCCACCCTGATCCCCCACGGACCATTCCGTCCATTCCAGTCACGGTTTCGAGGGTGCGTGCTGCCGTCGTGCCCACTGCCCAGACACGGCCGCCGTCAGCGCGCCGCGCATTGATCATCTTGGCGGCATCCTCGCTCACCTCGTACCACTCAGCGTGCATGACGTGGCATGTCGGGTCATCGACTTCAACCGGTTTGAACGTGCCGGGACCGACGTGCAAGATCACATCGACGACGACGGCGCCTCGGGCTCGCACGGCGTCGAGGACCTCTGGGGTGAAGTGCAACCCCGCGGTTGGGGCAGCGACACTCCCTTCGGTGTCGGCGTAGACGGTCTGGTAGCGATCACGGTCGGCAGTGTCCGGCGGCCGCGAGATGTACGGTGGCAACGGGACGGCGCCATGCGTCGTCATCAGCTCGCGCGGCGGCGTGCCGGTGAACTCCAGGCGACGCAATCCCCCTCCCTCAACGGCGACGACCTCGGCCGTGCCATCGGGGAAGCGGATACGTCGGCCTACCTTGAGCTTTCCACCCGGATGCACCATCGCGAGCCATGTGTGCTCGCCGAGCTCTCGGACGAGCAACACCTCCGCCGGACGGCCGTTCTCGCGTTGGCCGTACAGGCGGGCGGGCAGGACGCGGCTGGTGTTCACCACCAGCACGTCATCGGCGCGCAGTAGATCCGCAACATCCCCGAATGCGCGATGAGTCACGGTTCCCCGCTCGCGGTCCAGCACGAGGAGGCGACTGGCACTTCGCTCGGGTAGAGGGCGTTGCGCGACGGCTTCGGGCGGATACGAGTAGTCGAAGTCGTCGAGCGTGAAGGAGCTAGTCACCGGTTCCTTCGAACATGGATGCCTGACCGCCCGTCGCCGTGTTGGGTGGCGTGAACCCGAAGTGTCGGTACGAGGCTGGGCTTGCGGTCCGGCCTCGCGGCGTCCGGTGGAGGAACCCCTGCTGGATGAGAAACGGTTCGTAGACTTCTTCGACGGTCCCCGGGTCTTCGCCGACGGCGACGGCAATGGTGTTGAGACCGACCGGCCCGCCGTCGAACTTCTCGATGATGATGCGAAGGATGCGCGCGTCCATGTCGTCGAGTCCGTACTCGTCGACGTTCAACCGTGCAAGGGCCTGCTGGGCCACCTCGGCCGAGATCTTCCCATCCGCGCGCACCTGCGCATAGTCGCGCACCCGCCGCAGCAGGCGGTTCGCGACCCGCGGGGTGCCACGGCTCCGCTTGGCGATTTCCCCGGCGCCCTCGGTGTCGATGGCCACCCCCAGAATCCCGGCGGACCGCTCCACGATCTGGTGCAAGTCGTCCGTCGGGTAGTATCCCAAACGCTCAGTGAGGCCGAACCGGGCCCGCATCGGTGGGGTGAGCATGCCAAACCGGGTCGATGCACCGACCAGCGTGAACGGCTCCACCCCCATCGGGATCGTCTGCGCGTTGGGCCCCTCCGCGACCCGGACGTCGACGCGAAAGTCCTCCATGGCCGGGTACAGGAACTCCTCGAGCGCGGGACGAAGTCGGTGGATCTCGTCGACGAACAGGACATCACCCTGTCGGAGGGTCGTGAGCAACCCGACGAGGTCGCCGGCCCGTTCGAGGACCGGGCCGCTCGTCGTCCGGATATTCACGCCCATTTCTCGGGCAATCAGGTTTGCGAGGGTGGTCTTGCCCAGCCCCGGTGGGCCGAAGAACAAGATGTGATCCAGTTGCTCGCCGCGCTGCTTCGCGGCATCGATCGCGATCTGCAGGTTCTCCTTGACCGTGTCCTGGCCGACGAACTCCGCCAACCGGGACGGGCGAAGCGTTACCTCGTTCGGCGCCTCGTCCGGAAGAACCTCGGGGGTCGTGATCTCGGGACGGTTCACGACCCCGGTGTCGCTTCCCAGCGTACCGGGCGATCTGTCTGTCGCAAGCGGTGCCGCGTGTGGCACGTGAGGCAGCGGTCATCGGCCTCCGACGCGTTGTCGGCGACCAGGCGGCGGTTGGTTACGCCGCATTCCGTGCAGTTCCATTCGGCGGTCTTCATCGTCGTATCACTTGGACTTCGTTAAGAGTTGCAGGGCGCCGCGAATGAGGTCAACGGCGTCACCTGTTCCGTCGGAGACGGCGGCACGCACCGCCCGTTCGGCGTCCGCCGCAGGGTACCCAAGATTGGCCAGGGCTTGCACAGCCTGCTCGGTGGGCCCGACGGTTGCTCCTGCCTCTTCACCAGGTACTGCAACATCGCGCAGTCGATCCTTCAACTCCAGTACGATCCGCTCAGCCGTCTTCTTCCCGACACCAGGGACCGTGCACAACGCGGCAACGTCGTTCTCGCGAATGCTCCGGACGACTCGGGCGCCGCCCAGCGCAGAGACGAGCGCGAGGGCAAGGCGCGGCCCGACGCCGGATGTGCCCAGCAATCGCTGGAAGACATCCCGTTCGTGCTCGGAATCGAAGCCGAAGAGGGCCCACCCATCGTCCCGCACCACCAGCACCGTCCGCAGCGCGACGTCCCCGCCGACTGCCGGCATGTGCTCGAGTACGCCGATCGGTACCGCGACCTCGTAAGTGACGCCGCCAGCGGTCGCGACGAACACCTTGTCGGCGCTTTTCGCGAGCAGCGTGCCGGTGATCCCTGCGATCACCGCTTGGCTCCGCCGTTCAGCAGCAACGTCAGCGCAAGCGCCACCCCATCGGCCGCGTCATCGGGCGACGGCGGAGACGCCAGGTTGAGCAGCTTCTGCACCATGAACCCCACCTGCGCCTTCGCGGCACGCCCGGTCCCGACGACGCTCTTCTTGACAGTCGCGGGACTGAACTCCACAACCGGAATCCCCGCCCGTGCGGCAGCCAGCAGGATGACACCGCGCGCATGCCCAAGCGTGACGGTCGTGCGCACGTTCTTGGCGTAGAATACGCTTTCGACGGCCACCGCCACGGGCCGGTGCTCGGCGAGAAGGGTTCCGACGCCCTCAAACAGCGTGTCCAGTCGATCCCCCAACGGCTGCGATTCATCCGTGCGGATTACGCCGCACTCGACAAGGCGCCCCAACCGGTCGGTCGTCGGCTCGACGACGCCGTAGCCGGTCACCGCCGTGCCGGGGTCGATACCGACAACGCATGCGTTCACCCCTCAACCGCCGCGAGCGTGTCGGCATCGATGTCGAAGTTGCTGAACACGTTCGACACGTCGTCGTCGTCCTCAAGCGCGTCCATGAGCCGAATCAACTGCTCGGCTTCCTTGCCCTCCACCTTCACGATGGTCTTGGGCACCATGGCAATCTCGGCCTCGGTGGCGTCGATGCCGTTGGCGCTCAGCGCGTCCTGTACAGCGTGCACGCTCGTTGCTGGTGTGGTCAGGATGTACTGGTCACCGTCGGTCGTCATGTCGTCGGCCCCAGCCTCCAGCGCCTCCTCCAACACGCGGTTCTCCGGATACCGCGCGGCATCCAGCAATATCTGCCCCTTCTTGTCGAACAACCACGCCACCGAATTCGGCTCGCCGAGGTTTCCCCCGTTCTTGGAAAAGAGGTGGCGCACCGACGCGACCGTGCGATTCAGGTTGTCGCTGGTCACCTGGACCAGGATGGCCACCCCACCGGGGCCGTAGCCTTCGTAGGTGGCCTCTTCGTAGGTCACGCCCTCGAGCTCCCCGGTTCCCTTTTTGATCGCGCGATCGATGTTGTCGTTCGGCATATTGGCGGCCTTCGCCGTGGCTATGGCCGTGCGCAAGCGAGGGTTGCCGTCAGGGTCGCCGCCGGCCTGGCGCGCCGCGATGGTGATCTCTTTGATGAGCTTCGTGAACTTGGCCCCGCGCTTCGCGTCGGTGGCTGCCTTCTTGTGTTTGATCTGCTTCCACTTGCTGTGACCGGCCATAGCTGTCCTCGCTGCCCTACAATAGTGAATGCGCTGCGGCGCAGCCCGAAATATATGCGACGTGCGGGGTTCGAGAGCGCTTGCCCTCGTTCCGAGCCGGCGCTAGGCTTCCATCCATGCTGAAGCGAATCCCATTGGTCGTCATGGCCGCCCTGGTTGCCGCGTCGGTCGGATGCGAACCCCCCGCGGAGGGCTCGGACACGCTGCCCGAGGCCGATTTGATGCAGGGCGCGCCGCTGTTTCTGCCGTCCAGCATCAAGGAAAGGCGCGGCAGCGCGGAGACAATCGAGCTCGTGTTCACGTCACCCGTGTCCGCCGACTCGATCGCGGACTGGTATCGGGTGAAGGCAGACACGCTCCGATGGGAGATTCTCGCGGATGTCACACGCCCGAACGGTACCACCACGATGCACTTCCGGCGCAACGGCCCGCCGCTGTGGGTGATTGTCCAGCCGGCCGCGGAGGGGACGGGCACCGAGTTCCGCCTGATTGGAGCTGCTCCCGACACGACGCAACGGCAGCCGTAACCGCGGACCACTGAATGGCCGTCCGTTCGGGGCGCGTCCTTGCGGCCTACGCCACAATCAGCGTGGTGTGGGGGTCCACCTACCTCGCCATTCGCATCGGTGTGCAGGAGTTTCCCCCGGCGCTGTTCGGGGGCATCCGGTTCCTGCTTGCGGGCGCCATTCTGCTGTGCATCGCGCTCGCGCTGGGGCGGCAGTTGCCGCGCCGCCGCCGGGACTGGGTCACCGCTGGGATGGTCGGTGTCTTGCTCCTCACCGTCGGCAACGGGCTCGTGGTATGGGCGGAGCAATCGGTGGAGTCGGGCTTGACGGCGATCTTGATCGTCACCAGCGCGCTGTGGATGGCGTTCTTCGACGCGGTCATTCCCGGGTCGGAGGCACGGCCGACGCTCCGGCAAGCTGCGGGCCTGCTCGTGGGTTTCGGCGGAACGATCCTCCTCGTGACCGACCACCTCGGTAATCTGGGCAGCGCCGGCCTGCTCGGCCCGGTCGGCCTTGTCCTCGGTGCCGGTTCATGGGCCCTGGGGTCCGTCCTATCCAAGCGTCGACCAGTGGAGACGGGTCCGTACGTCAACGCGGCGCTGCAGATGCTCTTCGGTGGCGCCGCGATGGCACTCATTGGGCTGCTGTTGGGCGAGGCTTCCCGCGTGGTCCTGACCCCGGCCAGCGTGGGTGCCATCGCCTATCTCATCGTGTTCGGATCCCTCATCGCTTACACGTCGTACGTCTACCTGCTGCGGCATGCCGCGCCGACGTTCGTTGGAAC
>JBDHJO010000102.1:0-14498 GCA_039586875.1 Gemmatimonadota bacterium
ACTCGGTCGTTCGAGTACTTCGGGTGCACGGTGAGCGTCTGTGCGAACGTCAGGTCGGTAAATCCAACCTCCCGCAGGAGCTCGGCCTTCTCGTCAGTCGTGCGCCAGTTGGCATTGGCGACGAACTCCACCGGATAGGGATGTGCCGGCGCAACCTTCTGAAGATGCGCGTCGTCCCACGTGCCGCGCACGCCGGCGAAGCTGTAGAGAAGCCCGTAGGAGCTCTCCGCCGGGACATCCAGGACCACGATGGCGCCGCCCGGGTGAAGTACGCGATACCCCTCCGCGAACGCAGCGCGCAGATCCGCGACATACCCCGGGGTGCCGTTCATGATGACGGTATCGAACTCCCCGTCTTCCATGGGGATTTGCTCGGCGCTTCCCGGTACGACATCCATACCGCGCTTCCGCGCGATCTCTGCCATACCCTCGGCCGGCTCGACGCCGTTCCGGATGTCGATGCCGTGGTCGGTGCGAAGCAGGTGCTCGAACAGGCCACTCCCGCACCCGACACTCAGTGCTCGTTCGGGATCGCCGAGCATGTGTTTCAGCAGGAGCAGCTCAGACTCGAGCACGTTCCGGTTCTGGAGAAACCACGCGTCGTACTCATGCGCGTACTCGTCAAACGTTCCTCGGGTCATGAGCGGATTCCTCGCAGCGGGGGACAATCAACGACAGGGCAGCTCGTGCCCTCACAAGGTAGAGCGCGGTCTTGGTCGGTGCGAGAGGTGCTGTGAGGAGTCTCGGCGGCCGCGCTGCTACCAGACCAGCGTGTGCGTGTACTTCACGATCAGCGCCCGGCCTCGCGACACGGGGGGGAGGCTGGTGAAGGGAATCCGCATCTCCGCGTACCATCCGGCGTCGTCGCGCGACGTCGCAGCATCCCAGTAGCTGTTCCAATCCAGGTTGTAGGGCGGGAGATCTGTGCGTTCACCGTCGGTGGCGAGCGTCTGGTCGATCCGCCCGCCCGCCGGATTCACGACGAGCCAGACGGCGGTCTGATAGCCGTTGTACGTATCGAGCGCGATGCTGAAGAGGTCGTCGCCCGCAAACGCGTCGCGGTACACCGTGTTGGCGCGAATCCCGTCCGGGTCGGAGTCGTACATGCGTCCGGACACGTAGATGTGTTCGTCGTCGTACGCGACCCGGATTTCGGTTCGCTCCGTGAGTGCGCCCCGATACTGCGGCATCAGCTGCGTCAGCGGCAGGACAGGGCCGTCCTCCCACGCGGGCTCGTTCACGTGGCCGTCGACGATCGGATCGGAGAGCCGCGTGAGGCGTAACGTATCCTGCGCCGATGCCGGTACGGACGTCAGCAGCGAGGTCGCTATCAGCCAGAGTGCGAAACCAGGCAGTCGATACGCCAATTGCACCCCGGTAGCGCGGGTGACGGCGGGTCGGGCGGAGCCCCGCTACCTTCGCTCACGGCTCAATACTGTGACCATCGCGTACACTACTGAACGACATGGCCAACATCCGCCAGCCATTGTCGTGTCGCTGATAGACCTCCGTCACCGTGAAGGGGTTCGACACCTCATTGCCTCGAACCATCGCCAAGAGCGTAATGCGGTTCCACAGGATGGCGGTGTCATCAACAATTTCTACGACGACTTCGTGTACGTCAGCATGCTTGTAGTGAATGCTCCCGCTTCGAATGATCTCGATCTCGGCGTCCTTCCCCCACGTGCCGCTCATGTGGACGAATCGCGCCTGGTCGTGGAAGAGCGTCGCAAGCGTGTCTGCGTTTTGCTCTGCCATCCATTGCCACTTCTGTCGGGAGAGATCCACGATCTCCTGTTCCACCGACACTTGCTGGGCGCTGGCCCACGGTGCGCTGGTAGCTAGCGCAAAGAGGCTGATAATGGCTGCTCTCATTTCGAACCGGTCCCTTCGTTTCGAGGAATGCTGACAGGCGGTGTGGGGTTCAGGGGGCGCGCAGGCTTCAACGATTCACCGTTTGCTGGAGGTGTGCCGGGTACCGGGACCCCTGAATCTCGACAGTGGAGGCAGTGTGCTCGATGTCCTGTAAAGCGTCCGCCGTCAGGGCTACATCCGCTGCGCTGATGTTCTCGGTCAAGCGGTGCAGTTTGGTGGTGCCCGGGATGGGGACGATCCACGGCTGCTGCGCAAGCGCCCACGCGAGGGCCACCTGTGCCGGCGTCGCCTGCATGCGCGTCCCGATGCCGGTAATTGCTTCGACCAATGCACGATTGACCTTCCGCGCCTCCGGTGTGAAGCGCGGGAGCTGGTTGCGGAAGTCCGTGCTGTCGAACGTCGTGCCCTCATCGATCTTCCCCGTGAGGAACCCCCGGCCGAGCGGGCTGAACGGCACGAAGCCGATGCCGAGTTCCTCCAGCGTCGGGAACACCGTGGTCTCGGGTTCCCGCCACCAGAGGGAGTACTCGCTCTGCAGGGCAGCCACCGGTTGCACCGCGTGCGCGCGGCGGATCGTCGTGGCGCCGGCCTCGGAGAGGCCGAAGTGTTTCACCTTGCCCTCCGCGATCAGATCACGCACGGTCCCGGCGACATCCTCGATCGGCACGTTGGGATCGACACGGTGCTGATAGAGCAGGTCGATGCGGTCCGTTTTCAACCGCCGCAGTGACGCTTCAGCAACGGCGCGGATGTTCTCGGGACGGCTATCGAGCCCCTGCTGCGGCACACCGTTCCTGAAGCCGAACTTGGTCGCGATCACGACGTCGTCCCGGAACGGGGCAAGCGCCTCACCGACGAGTTCCTCGTTCGTACCCGGGCCGTACGCCTCAGCCGTATCGAAGAACGTCACGCCCCGCTCGGCGGCGGCGCGGAGTAGTGCAATGCCGGCCTGTACGTCGACACCGGGACCGTATCCGAAGCTCAGTCCCATGCAACCCAGCCCGACTGCCGAAACCTCGAGGTCGCTCCGTCCGAGAGTGCGCGTCCGCATCATGCGTCCTCCGCCGATCCAAAGGGATGATCCGACATCCGTGACCTCACGTGATCACGGACGCAGTTCATCGAGATGCGAAACCGACACCCGTGGTCAGCAGTCGCATCCGTACCAAGTACATGTCCGATGTGACGTACAATGTCGACCCGTCGTCACCGAACGTACCGTTGCTGGTTCGTTCCCCAGTGACGAGAGCGCCGAGCTGCCGACCGTCGGCTGCGAAGACGACGACCCCATCGGTGCCACGTGCGACATAGAGTCGCCCCTCGCGATCCACGGCGATACCGTCGCCCCAAGACTCGGCGAAGACGCGTGCGTTCGTGAGACCGCCGTCCCCGGTGAGATCGTAGGCCATGATGACCGGCTGGTCGCCATCGGAGTTCGCGACGTACAGCGTCCCCTGGTCCGGAGAAAGCGCAATGCCGTTGGGACGGGAGAGATCGTCCACGAGCAGCGAAACGGTCCCGTCGGTCGCAATGCGATAGACACCCTGAAGACCCAACTCCTTTGCCGGATCGTCGACGCCCTGCTCGAGCCCGTACGGCGGATCGGTGAAGTAGATGTCCCCGGTACTGCGGATCACGAGGTCGTTGGGTGAGTTGTACCGCTTGCCGTCGAAACGGTCCGTGATGGTGGAGAAGACGGGTTCGGGTGCCGTGAGCCGGGCCTCCAGCCGCGCGATGCGGCGGTCACCGTGTTGTGCGAGCACCAGTCCATGTGCGCCGAGTGCCAAACCATTTGAACCGGGCTCGCCACCACGTTCAGCATCGCCCGTGTACCCGGCGGGCCGCAGCCAGACCGTGGCTGCGGTGCCCTCCTGCCAGCGGTAGATCGCGTTTTGGGGAATGTCGGAGTAGAGCAGCATGCCCAACGTCGGAATCCACACGGGCCCCTCGGTCCACTCGTGGCCCTCGGCGAGAACCTCGAACACCGCATTGCTCGGAACAATGACATCCATCTCCGGATCGAGGCGGTCCACGTGACCGATGGTGCGCGTGGTAGCTGGGGACGCGTCGTCGCGAGCCGCGTCACTCGATCCGCAGGCAGCAACGCTGATGGCAGCCGTGAAGAACATGAGGCTGGTGAATGGCCGCGAGTGTTGCATAGCTGGATTCCTTGCTCGTCGGATCGTGGGCGCGTACAGCGCTACTATGCTGGCTCGGTCGGGGTGTCGGCAAGGGCGGTACGCCATCGCCGTGTGCTGGAATTTCTCCAGGTCACGTCACAACTGCTATACTTGCCGACGACACCGGCTCGGCACGAAAGGTGAATACCATGCAGATCGGTCTCATCGGTCTCGGCAAGATGGGCGGCGCGATCCTCGAGCGGCTCACGCGGGGCGGGCATGACGTCGTTGGCTTCGACATCGGCGAGGACGCCGCAGCGCGGTGCGTCGCGGCCGGCGGGGTGGCGGCCGCGAGTCTGCAGGAGGTGGTCGAACGCTTGTCTGTACCGCGCTGTGTCTGGGTGATGCTTCCCGCGGGAGACCCCACAGCCGAGACGATTCGGACACTCTCCACCGTGCTCGCCGCGGAGGACATCATCGTGGACGGTGGCAATAGCCACTACGGGGAGGCGGTACGGCGGTCGGCTGAACTCACCGTCAGCGGCATCCACTTCCTCGATGTCGGGACGAGCGGCGGGGTGCGAGGCGGCACCGACGGCTTCTCCATGATGATCGGTGGCCCTCAGGAAGTTGTTGAGCGCCTCCGGCCCGTCTTCGAAACGTTGGCACCCGCGCCGGACCGCGGCTGGGGTCGGGTCGGGCCGGCCGGTGCCGGGCACTTTGTGAAGATGGTGCACAACGGCATTGAGTACGGAGCCATGCAGGCGTTCGCAGAGGGCCTGGCGATTCTCGAGGCGAAGGAGGACTTCGCACTGGATCTCGAGCAGGTGACGCGGATCTGGCAGCACGGCAGCGTCGTGCGGTCCTGGCTGCTGGACTTGGTCGTCGAGGCGATCGCCGAGGACCCGAAGCTCGACCGCATCGCGCCGGTCGTCGCCGATTCCGGTGAGGGGCGGTGGACCGTGCAGGAATCGGTGGACCTTGGTGTGGCAGCGCCCGTCCTGGCCCAGGCGCTGTTCACCAGATTCAAATCTCGCGACGACGTTGGCTTCAGCGAACGCCTGCTTGCCGCGCTGCGCAATCGCTTCGGAGGCCATGACGTGCAGCCCGCCGATACACCGGATGAGTGATGCGCAGCTCATAGGGGCGGCGATCGCGGGTATCGCGCTCCTCCTCTTCCTGATCGTTCGCGTCAAGCTGCATGCCTTCGTCGCGCTCATCATCGGGAGTCTGGTTATCGGTGTCGGTGCGGGCATGCCGTTTGCCGAGGTGCTCGAGGCGGTGACGACCGGCGTCGGCAGCACGTTGGCCGCCATCGCCGTCCTCGTCGGATTGGGGGCGATGTTCGGGCAGATGCTCGAGGTGTCGGGCGGCATCGAAGCGCTCGCCGATGCGCTCGTCGACCGCTTCGGGGAGCGCAATGCCCAATGGTCACTGCTTGCCGTCGGCTTTGTCGTGGCCATTCCGGTCTTCTTTGACGTGGCGTTCATCGTCCTGATCTCGTTGGTCTACGGGCTCACGGAGCGCACGAACCGACCGATCGTCTACTACGCCTTGCCGCTGCTTGCCGGCCTCGCTGTCACCCACGCATTCATCCCTCCCACACCGGGGCCGATAGCCGTGGCGGGTCTGATTGGAGCGGACCTCGGGTGGGTCGTGGTCCTCGGTGTCGCGGTTGGCTTGCCGTCGGCGATCATCGCTGGGCCCCTGTACGCCCGAGCGATCGCGAAGCACGTCCCGGCGACGGTACCAGAGTACATGCACGTGGCGGAACGGAAACCGGGTCGGTCGCTTCCACCGGTGTCGTTGATCGTGGCGCTGATCGGCATTCCCCTGTCTCTGATACTCGGCAACACGGTAGCCGGCACGACGTTGTCAGAGGGGCACGCGCTTCGCACCGCGCTTGGATTTGTCGGGCATCCGATGATCGCCCTTCTCGTGACGACCGTCCTGTCGTTTTGGCTGCTCGGCATACGGTCCGGGTACTCGGCGCAAGAGGTCCAGGGGATCGCGACCAAGGCCCTCGAGCCCGCGGGCATCGTGATCCTCGTCACGAGCGCGGGGGGTGTGCTCAAGCAGGTGCTGATCGACTCCGGGGTGGGTCAGATCTTCGCCGATGCGCTGATGGCCGCCAACTTGCCGCCAATCCTGCTCGCGTTCCTCGCCGCCGCGACTGTTCGGTTCATGCAGGGATCGGCGACCGTCGCCATGCTGACAGCTGCGGGACTCGTCGCTGCCCTCCTCGGTGAGGTGGAGTTCTCCGAGCCGATGCTCGCGCTGCTCGTGATCGCCATCTCGGCCGGAGCGACGATGGGCTCGCACGTCAACGACTCCGGGTTCTGGCTGGTCAACCGCTACCTGGGTCTCGACGTGCCCGACACGCTCAAGACCTGGACGGTGACCACCACGCTCATCGCACTCACGGCAATTGCGCTCATCCTGGTGCTGAGCGTGCTCATCGGGTGACCCGATTGGTCATCGTCGTCATGGGGGTGAGTGGATCCGGGAAGACGACGGTAGGCCGCGCTCTCGCCGAGCGGATCGGCGCGCGGTTCGTCGACGCCGACGACTATCACCCGGACGCCAACGTCGCGAAGATGCGATCCGGCACACCGCTGACCGACGAAGACCGTGCGCCCTGGCTCACGACGCTGCGTACGATGATCGATACGTGGCTGGAGAATGAGGACACGGTCGTGTTGGCTTGCTCGGCGCTCACGGAGCGGATCCGCACGGCGCTCGGTGTCGACCGTGAGACAGTCCGCATGGTGCATCTTCGTGGGACGCAGCCGGTCATCGAGGCACGGATGTGCGATCGCGATCACTTCATGCCGGCCACGCTCCTCGAGAGCCAGTTCGCCCTCCTCGAGCCACCGGAGCACGCCATCGTGCTAGACGTCCAGGAGCCCCCGGAGACGCTCGTAACGAGGATCGTGCGTGCGTTAGAGAACGCGTGACCGTGGCTCAGCCCGGTGGTGTCTTCACCGACCGGCATCAGAAATTCAGCCCGATCCCGATCCCTATTGTCGTGTAGTTCGCGTTCACAGAGAACGTCGGAATGGAGTGCGTGTTTTCCGAAAACGGTTCCGTCACGGTGAACGAGGGTGCGGTGATGCCGGCGGTCACGTGTCGCATGGCGGTGAGGCTGGCAAAAAAGCGCTTGCTGCCGGGAACACGCAGCTGCGCGCCGAACCAGGCGCCGGGTCGCATCCCTGCGGCGATGGCCCGATCACGATCACGATCGGACGTCAGCCGCACGTGGTCGAGCGAGACCCCTGCAAGGAGCCGCAGGGTGTTGCCGGCGTCGAGGGCTGCAAGTGCGCCGAAGCTCTTGGACAGGGTGGAAACGGTCACGTACGAGAATGCAGCGCTGCCCAAGCCCGTCGTCTCTCCGATCCATCCCGGTATCGCGAGGAGTCCCCGCACCTGGAACGCGGGCGTCACGTGGTATCCGGCCATGAAGATCCGAACGTCCCCTCCGTTGTAGGTCTCGGGATGGGCGATGCCGTTGCTGCACATGCCGAAGAGGCATCCGGCGGGGCTGTGCGCGCCCAGGCCCGCGTCGCGCATGGCGCGTTCGGCGTCAGCCGCGTGATACCCGGAGGTTGAACCCGCGATGAAGTCGATGGTCCACTTCCGCGCCACGGCAGTCGGAGCGGACTGATCCTGCGCCCTTCCGTCGCTTGTCACCGCCGACAGTGCGACGAGCATCCACACGAGTCCGCGGAGGAAGGTGTGATGCATGAATCCCTCCCTGGTCTGACGGACGTTCCGGCCGCGCCGTCAAGTGATCGTCAAGTGCCAGCAAATCCGGCCCGGACCTTCGGAACCGGTTTCCGCCGGGTTACGTTCTTGCGAGCGTATGGAACGATTCGACTTGATTGCGATCGGTGGCGGGACTGCCGGCCTCGTCACGGCCGCCGGTGGCGCTGCCCTCGGCCTGAGGACGGCGCTCGTCGAGCGTGCAGCCCTCGGGGGCGACTGCTTGTGGACCGGATGCGTGCCGAGCAAGGCTCTGATTGCGTCGGCGCGCCTCGCACAGCGTATGCGCCGGGCCGACGAGCTCGGACTCGTCGGGGCGTCACCGGCGCATGCGTTCGGTGAGGTGATGCGCCGGGTGCACGAGGCGCGGGCAATCGTTGCGCACCACGACGATCCGGAACGGTTTCGGAGGCTCGGTGTCGAGGTGGTGTTCGGACCGGCTGAACTCAGGGCTCCCGACATCGTGGAGGTGAACGGTCGCCGGTTGCGAACGAAGAGAGTCGTCATCGCGACCGGAGCCGAGGCGTCCGTGCCGCCGATTCCCGGACTCACCGACGTCCCGTACCTCACCCATGGGACTGCATTCGAGCAAGACGCGCTCCCCCCGGCGATTGTGATGTTGGGGGCCGGCCCGATCGGTCTCGAGTTCGCGCATGCCTACCGACGGTTGGGTGCGGACGTGACGGTGATCGAGATGCTCCCGCAGGTGTTGCCGCGAGAAGATGCTGAGGTCGCCGGTGTCGTGCGACAGGCCCTGCAGGACGAGGGTGTCGCCGTGCACACGGGGACGCGAGTAGAGAAGGTCGAGCAAGCCGACCGGGGTCGACTCACCGTCACGTCACGCGACGCCGAGGGCGGTGAGCTGAGGGTCACCTGCGATAGCGTGTTTGTGGCTACCGGTCGGCGCCCTAACACCGCCGGCCTCAATCTCGAGCCGGTCGGGGTCGATCTCGACGGCGGTGCGGTCCGCGTAGATCGAAGCCTCCGATCCACGGTGCGCGGGGTGTGGGCGGCTGGGGACGTTTCCGGCGGTCCGCAGTTTACGCACGTCGCCGAATACCAGGCGAAGCTGGTACTCCGGAACGCCGTCTTTCCGTTTCGGTCACGCGTGGACTACTCGGCAGTCCCGGCCGTGACGTACACCGATCCCGAAGTGGCGCGTGTTGGACTGACCGAAGCCGAGGCGCGCGAACGGTATGCCGATATCGCAGTGTATCGATACCCGTTCGCCGATCTCGACCGCGCGATCGTCGACGGACACACGACGGGCTTCGTCAAGGCGGTCACACGCCGGCGTGGACGCCTGGTGGGCGCGACCATCGTCGGATCGGGTGCAGGCGACCTCCTAATACCGTTCGTCCTTGCGATGAAGCAGGGAATTCCGCTGCCGAAGTTGTCGCAGATGGTCTATCCGTACCCGACGATGGCGGAGGGCATCAAGCGGACGGCCGACGCGTACTATCGCGAGAAGCTGCAAGGGCGCACCGGTGCCTGGTTGCGACGGGTGGTGCGATGGCTGGCGTAAGGCGAAGCAACGCGCTGATCAAGCTCGGCGCACTCGTTGTGCTGATCGGTGCAGCCGGCATCCTCGTACGGGTGACGCCCATCGGGACCTATCTCACGCGCGACGGCATGCTGCAGCTGCTCGAGGGCGCACGGGCGAGCGTGTGGGCACCGGCGGTCTACGTCGTTGCGTACGCGGGGGCCACGGCACTGGCCCTCCCCGGCTCGGTGCTCACCATCGTCGGCGGCGCGGTCTTTGGATTCGGGTGGGGAGCGGCACTCGTGACGATCGGAGCCAACATCGGGGCCAACGCCGCCTTTGCACTTGCGCGCGGCCTCGGTCGTGATGGAATCGAGCGACTGATTGGGGCGCGGCTGCAGGGATTGGATCGCGCCACGGCGACGCACGGGTTCATGGGGCTGCTGATCCTCCGGTTGATCCCACTGGTGCCTTTCAATGCGCTGAACTTCGGTTCCGGGCTCACGGCCATGCGGTGGCGAGACTATGCGCTGGCCACGGTGATCGGCATCGTGCCGGGGACCCTGGTGTACGTCTTCTTCGCCGACGCACTGATGCAAGGATCGACCGAGGCGAGCGCTGAGGCTCGGTTTGTCGCGGGCGGCTTGCTGGTAGCGCTCTCGCTGGTGCCATTCATCGCCAAGCGCCTCGGGTTCCGGTTGTCGTCGAAGGCGGGCTGAGCGCCGACATGCGTGGTACGCCCCGGCTCGGTGTGGTCATCCCCACGCTCAACGAGGCGCAGTACCTCCCGGACCTCCTGTCCGATATCGCGGCACTCGCTGTCGAACACCACGTGGTCATTGCCGATGGCGGGTCCACCGACGGCACGGTGCTGATTGCGACCGAGGCGGGTGCAACGGTTGTGCCGGCGCCGAGAGGACGCGGCACGCAGCTCAACGCCGGCGCTGATGCGTCAGGAGCCGAGTGGCTCTGTTTTCTGCACGCCGACGTGCGGATGCCGCCCGGCGCCCGGCGGGTGCTCGAGGAGGCGTTGGCGCGCGACGTCGACGCCGGCGTGTGGTCGCTACAAATCGCCGACGATCACCGATGGGCACGGCTGATGGAAGCCGGCGCCCGTGTGCGCCACCGGGTCGCCGGACTTCCGTACGGTGACCAGGGCCTGCTCCTCCGCCGCGCCGTCTTCGAAGCCGTCGGTGGGTACCCCGCGCTCCCCATCATGGAGGATGTAGCCATGATACGGGCCGTGCGCCGTCACTGGACGGTGGAGCGGTTCGGTGACGCGCTGTCGGTGTCGCCCAGGCGATGGCTGCGCGAGGGCCCGTACCGCACATGGCTGCGCAATGCCGTCCTGTTGTCCGCGTTCCTGGGCGGTGTGTCGGCCCATCGGTTGGCTCGCTGGTACCGCCCGGAGCGGATGTGACGGCCATCGCCATGCTGGTCAAGGCGCCGCGTCCCGGGTTCGTGAAGACGCGGCTGGCGTCCGAGGTTGGGGATGCCTGCGCCGTCGCACTTTATCGGCGGATTGGGGGCGGCGTCGCCGCGTCGGTTGAGTCCGCCGGTCCTCTCACGGTGTGGTTCACTCCCGTGGATGCCGAGTTGGAAGTGCGGGATTGGCTGGGCGACCGTGAGTTTCGCCCGCAGAGCGGGGGGAGTCTCGGGATGCGCATGCGGGATGCCGTCACGCACCACCTGGCGGAGGGTGAGCGTCAGGTGATCGTGATCGGCGGCGACTGCCCGGGGGTCACAGCGTCCGTCGTTCGCGAGGCCGGCGCGCGCCTGGCCACGGCGGATGTGGTCCTCGGGCCCAGCTTTGACGGTGGGTATTACCTCATCGGCCTCAAGCAGGCCGCTTCCTGGCTCTTTGCCGATATCCCGTGGAGTACCGAGCGTGTGCTCCAAATCACAGAATCGCGCTGCCGCGCACACGATCTTCGAGTGGAGCGCCTGGCACCGCTCCGTGACCTGGACACTGCGGAGGACATGCGGGCCCTCGGGCTCCGGTGCCCTTGACCCGTTCCTCCGACGGTCGGCATATTGTGCGGACTGCACAGTCGCGCAAGCGCTTACGAGGATGTGGCTATGGCCTGGAGAGTGATCGAAACGGGACAGGAAGTCTGGCATGTGCAACCGGCTGCGGAGATGCGCCCCAACGCCAGCAGCTGGCAGCTGACGCTCTCGTTTCGGGCCACCAACACGGAACGCGAACCGCGGTCTTTCTGGACGTCCTACCCGCTCGAATCCAACTCGAAGTCCTCGCTCTTCCAAGCGGCCGATCGTCTCACGAACGACACCCTGAAAGAAGTTCTCGCGCAGCACCTCTCGTAGAGCTTCGGAAAATCGGCCGCCATGTCTATCACGTCCCTCCAGGAACTCCGACGTATCGCCGAAGCACTCGGCCATCTTCGCGGCCACGCCGTGGCCGACGTCGAGATCCGATCGGACTGTCGGCAGATGCGCTTGACGCTCGAGAACGGTCAGTTGCTTCTGGTATCCGTTCTGCTCGACGAGAATGGTAGGCCCCGACTCGACATCGACTTTCTCCGGATGGACGAGGCGGCTGTCCACGGGCAGCTCGAGGTACACTTCGACGGGGAAGAGCGAGCCGTAGGTCAGGGATGAGCCGCGGCGGCGGACGCGAGCGTCTCAAGTTCCTGGAATTCGACTTCCAGCGGTTACCGGATGGCCAATGCCGGGCACGCGTCATGCTCGAGCGTCACCCCGGGGATCGATTCGTGGGTGAAGCGACCGGTCTGGGCTCGCCAACGGGTGAGCTCCGGTGTGCGGCCCAAGCATCGACGAACGCGCTGCAACAAGCCGTGGAGGACCAGCTGCAGTTCGAGTTGCTCGGTGTGAAGGCCGTGCGCGCCTTCGACGCCACCGTGGTGATCGTGTCCCTCTCCTGTCACAACGGCGTGCCCGCAACACGGCTCGTGGGATCCTGCCTTTCGGAGCAGCAACTCGAGCGGGGGGCGGCCCTCGCCGTTCTCGTCGTGCTGAGCGCCGCCCTGAGCGCGGCGTGCTCATCGGGGACGACCCAGGTGGCGAGCCGTCCCGCGCCTACGCCCGCTTCTGGGCCGAACGAACTCATCACCGTGCCGGCACCGCCCCCGACTCCGGAGGATTCCGTGGCCGACCTCCTGGCTCTCGAAGCGCTGCACGAGCTCGAGTTCCAGAGTCTTGGCAAGGGTGGCGGGCACGTGCGGGGGGTGGTGGGGTCGATCAGCCTGCCGGTGACCGCGAACGGCGCTTACGAAAGTCCAAGCCCGAGGGGCGGGCCGGCGAGTGCCGACGCTCCGACCTACGACATCGATGTCGTGTCCTTCGCCGATCGCGAGCGTGTCCGATATTACGAGGGGTACTTCCTCGGTCAGGCTCGCGAGCGGTTCGCCATTTGGTTGGGACGGCTCCCTCGGTACGAAGGCATGGTCCGGGAGCGGTTCCGGACGCTCGGCATTCCGCAGGATCTCGTGTATCTCGCTCTGATCGAGAGTGGGTACTCCAACACCGCCGTCTCCCGTGCCAACGCTGTTGGCATGTGGCAGTTCATCGCGTCGACGGGGCGTCTGTACGGGCTCACGATCGATACGTGGGTGGACGAGCGGCGCGATCCGTTCAAGGCAACGGACGCCGCCGGGCGGCATCTCTCCGATCTGTACGAGATGTTCGGGTCGTGGTACCTCGCGGCAGCGGCATACAACGGTGGGGCGGGGCGTGTGACCCGCGGCATCCGCCGACTGCGCTCGAATCCGGACTCCGTCTCGGACGAGACGTTCTTTGACCTGTCCGCGCGACGGTATCTCCGGCGGGAGACGCGCGACTACGTTCCGAAACTGATTGCTGCGGCCCTGATCGCGAAGGATCCCCTGCGATTCGGTTTTGACAGCATTCCGGCACTTGGGCGGCTGACCTTCGACGAGGTCACCGTCACGGATCAGACGGGTCTCGATGTGTTGGCAGCACTCGCGGACACGACCCCCCGCGCGCTCATGGACTTGAATCCGCACTACTATCGCGGCGTCACACCGCCGGAGCGGGTATCGATCGTGCGGGTCCCGCGTGGTACGGGAGGCAAGGTCGCGCGTGGCTGGGCCGATCTCCCTGCCAACGAGCGCGTGAATTTCGTCGAGCATGTGGTTCGCAGCGGCGAGACGCTGTCCGAGATCGGCCAGCGGTACGGGGTCAGCGTGAGTCTGCTGCGTGCGTCGAACGGCAACGTGCAACCCACACGGCTCCGCGTGGGCAGTCGCTTGGTGATTCCAGTGAGCCCGGCGGCCCGATCGCGTGCGGCCACTGGTCGCGCGCCGAGACCGAGCCCACCCATTCCCGGCGCTCGATACCATACGGTCCGCCGTGGGGAGTCGCTCTGGTCAATCGGTCAGCGCTACGGTGTCACGATCAGCGACTTGAGTCGGTGGAACGACGTGGATCGGAATGACGTGCTGCGAGTCGGTGCGCGCATTGCAGTGGCTCCACCGCCGCGGATTGGGGGCTGACGGCCGCGCCGACTCGCCCGCGCCTACCAGGTGCCCTGGTATCCCCGCATAATCGACGACGCATACCCGTTCCTGGGGTTCCGACCCTGTGCCAGGAGCTCGCGTAACCGGGACGGCCCCCAATTGTACGCCAGGAGCGCCATCTCGACGTCGCCGTACGTGTCGATCAGATCTCGGAGAAAGCTGAAGCCGATCCGCAGGTTGGTCGCCGGTGCATACAGTTCCTCGGCCGTGATACCTGGGTCGTAGAATCTGGCCGTCGGGAGCTGGACCTGCGCAAGGCCGATAGCACCGGCTCTGCTCAGCGCACGATCCCGGAATTGACTCTCGAGGTGCACGAGCCGGAACCCCAACTCCGGATCGATGCCCTGTCGGAGCGCCGTCTCATAAATCAGCTCGGCGAGGGATGCGTCGAGCCGGTACTCCTGGGCGTAGCGCGCCAGTAACGCGCCGCGACGAAGCTCCAAGCCGGCAAGCTCCCCACCGTCATCCTCGCGGCGCGGGTCGGGTGCCTGCAGTTGCCCGCCAGCGGTGCCGGTATAAGCCGCGGCGCCGTGTACGGCTATCGACGGCGGTGCCCACGTGCGGGTGAGTGCGCCGAGGGCGAGGACGGCAATCACCACGCCGATACCTCGCAACGTCAGGCGCTGAGTGGCCGAGAGGTGCTCCCACATCGAGGCGAAGTGGTACCGGGCCTTCACAAGCAGCAGTTGGCTGTCAACCATGTGCATTCTCGTGTCGTGTCCAGGTTCCCGACGATCCACC
>JBDHJO010000103.1:0-9853 GCA_039586875.1 Gemmatimonadota bacterium
TTGAGACGGGCATTGGACGGGCCCACAATGTGGCGCTCGCATCGTTACCCGGTTTCAGCCTGCCGGGGGATCTCAGCCCAAGCAGCAGATACTGGGACCGCGACATCGTGAGCCCCGAGTGGACGATGGAGGAGGGGTCCCTCTCCGTGCCCGTTGACCGCCCGGGAATCGGCGTCACGGTGGATCTGGATGCTGTCGATGCCTGCACCGTGCGACAGGAGACGTTCCACACGCAACGGCGTGGCGCATGAGGAGCAACGGGATCCGCGACGGAATTGGCGATATGATGGTCGCGCTACGGCGGGACCTTCACCGGCACCCCGAGACCGGCTGGGAGGTCGAGCAGACGGCTGCGCGAATCGCCCAGGCGCTCGCCACGGTCGGCGTTGACTGCCGGCGCATCGGCGGCACTGGACTCGTCGCCGATCTTCCGGCGGAACGCCCGGGAGACGCCATCGCGCTGCGGGCGGACATGGACGCGCTGCCGATAACGGAGGGTACCGGACTCGCATTCCGCTCTGTCCACCCCGGCGTCATGCACGCGTGTGGGCACGACGGCCACGCCAGCGCGTTGGTAGGCGCTGCGGCCATTCTCAAGCGGGAGTCCCTGCCCGTCCCGGTCCGGCTGATCTTCCAGCCTGCCGAGGAGATCGCTGAAGGAGCGCTGCGCCTCATCCAGGAAGGTGTCCTCGAGGGGGTATCCCGGATCTTCGGACTGCACCTGGACCTTGGGTTTGGCGTGGGGACGATCGCAGTACCCCCAGGGCCCGTGAACGCATCGACGGATGAGTTCACGATCCGCCTGCGCGGTACCGGGGGGCATGCCGCACGTCCGCATGAGGCCACCGATCCTATCGTGGCTGCCGGGTATCTCCTTGCACAACTCCAGACCGTCGTCTCCCGCCGCGTTCCGTCGGACGAGCCGGCAGTTCTCACCGTAGGGACGCTGCGTGCGGGTTCGGCCGCGAACGTCCTCGCGGAAGCGGCGGAGATCACGGGGACGCTGCGGGCAACCTCGAACGCCACGCGAGCACTTCTAATCGCCAGCGTTCAGGACATCGCGGACGCGACCGCGGCAGCGCATGGCACACCTGCCACGGTCACACTTGCTGCCGGCACGCCTCCCGTCGTGAACCACCCCGGACCCACCGCCATCGCGCGGACGGCGGCGGAGCGGGTCGTGGACCCGGACCGGGTGTCGACCGCCCCGTTGCACAACATGGGGGGCGAAGACTTCGGCTTCTACCTGGAGCGGGTCGAGGGGTGTTTTGTGCGCATCGGCGCGAAAATCGACGACGGGCAAACGCGTCGAGCCCATGCCGCCAACTTCGATTTCGACGAACGGGCACTCGAGGTCGGCGCCCGGTATCTCGCGGCTGTGGCCCTGGCTGCGGGTGCGGACCAGGTTCTGGCGTGCGCCTAGTTCGTCGGGGGGGCGGTCCTCGCGGACCGGGCCGCTTTGGTGAGTCTCCACACCCAGAAGACCAACGCGACTGAGCCGCTCACCACACCTCCCGCCACCATCCAGCGGATACCGGAATCGGGTGAGCTGTCCGAACCGGCGAGCAGCGCGCCGAGCCACCCCCCAACGAACGCGGCTGCCCACACCACTCCCGGGGTGAGCAGCCAACCGAGGACCCGGCGTCCTCTTCCCGGTGCCGCGGTTCCTACCGCCGCGCCTTCATCCATGCGCCTGCGACGTGGAGCGGCAGCGCTATCGCCACACCCAATGCCATCACGGCGCCGTGGACGGGCGCCCAGCGGGCGCCGGCAAGTACGGCGAACACGGCGATGGAGAGCACGATCGTCGTCGCAACACTCGGCATGATGGTCCGGTCCGGATCGCCGTGGCTGGTCAGCGAGGCGATCCATGCACCAAGCCACGCCAAGGTTGCCGAGGCCATCCACCAGACCGGGATGTACCAGAAGCCGCTGCCGCCACCAATGGCATCCCAGGTCCAGTGGTAGAGCCCGACGGGTCTCAGCACGATTGTGTCAACGACCGTGAAGAACAGCGAACCCATCAAGCCGAGGAGGGCCGCCCAGGCGATCCCGTCGACGTTGGTCGGTCGCACCCAACGGACCGGGAAGTAGCAGAACACGCCCGCACCGACGAGGACAAGTGCAGACTGCATGACGACTTCCGCCGTACCGGCGAGTTGTCGGGAAAGGAGGGCGAAGACGGTCACACCGACGGCGGTGATCCCGCCGAGCACGGCGCCGCCCCCAACAATGGTCCGCACATCCGCTTTGTCGGTCACTGGCTGAACTGCAGACGTCATCCCCAAGTACTCCGCATCGGGTTGGGTTACCGGACGGTGGAAGTTAGTCGAAGCCCCGGACCGGCACTACTGCCTGCATTTCACCACTCCAGGCCGATGTGGTGGGCCGCGATCCGCAGCCCAAGGAGCGTCAGGTCGGGTTCCACCTGCTCGATGGTTGCGGACAGGGGCGCGATCAGCGACGCGAGCCCCCCGGTCGCAATCACCCCGGGGCTCGCCTGCCCCGGCCATTCCTTCCGGATACGGCGCACGATCCCATCCACTGCATCCGCGGTCCCGAAAACGACGCCCGCCTTGATGCAGTCCTCAGTGCGTCGTCCGATGGTCCGCTCTGGTGCCGTGAGTTCCGTGGCCGGAAGCTTGGCAGCCTTCTGGCTCAGGTGATCCGCCGCGGTCTGTACGCCGGGAGCGATCACGCCACCGAGGAACCGCCCGTCCTTCGTGATGCAGTCAAAGGTCGTGGCCGTGCCGAAGTCGACGATGATGGTGTCACGCCCGTAGATGTGCGCTGCCGCGAGGGTATTCACGACGCGATCCGCACCGACGCTCTTTGGCTCGTCCACGTCCAACACAATCGGCAGCGGCGTTTCCGGCCCGATCCTGACGGGCTCGAGCCCGGCGGCCTTCGCCACGCCTGCCGCGAGGACCCCGGTGACGGACGGTGCTACTGAGGCCTGAACGGCTGCCCGAAGCTCATGTGTCGAATGGCCGGCGTGCGAGAGGAACGACGTCAGGAGGGTGGACCATTCGTCCGGCGTACGCGGGACGAGGGTCGTGACGCGCCATTGTCCGCTCAACCGGTCCGAGACAAACAGGCCGAGCGTGACCTCGGTGTTCCCGACATCGATCGCGAGCAGCATGCTACGGTGTCATCCTCGCCGGGGCATGCCCCAGCCTCGCTGCTGGATCAGGAGCGCCGTGAGACCCGTCGCCAGAACCGCGACCATCACGACGTACGGTGCGCCGACCACGCCATGACCCGACGGCTGACCGGCAAGCATCGCCATGTAGCCCCCGTACAGCAGTCCCGTGTAAAGACTGGACACGAGGAGCGACCCGCCAAGGGCGTAGAGGCAGCCGGCGGTAAGTGCGCCTGCTAGCGCGAGCCACCACGGAACGGCCACGAGCGGGGCGTCGGGTCCCACCATTGCCGTCCAAAGTGTGAACAACAGCGCAGAACCAACCACGACGAGCGTCGAGGCGTTCCGCGGGGTGCCGACGAGCAATCGGCGGAACGTGAGCTCGATCGTCACCAGGGCGATGGCGGCGTACGTTGGCGCGAGGAAACCCAACACGCGCATTGCCGAGCCCTGGCAGCCGACCGTGCGATCGATCGCCACGAGGCACAATCCCCCGGGGACCGTAAGGCCCTGCGTGAGCACGCCAGTGAAGAACGGCGCGATGCCGGCAACCGTGGCGATGGCATACCACCCGACGTATCCGCGCTGCACGGCAATCGACCACGTGAATCCCCAGCCGATCACTCCCACCAGCACCAGGGCAAATGCCCCGGGATCGATCAGCGAAAGGACATTGGGAGCCTGCGGGTCGGCGAGGACCATCACGCCGCCGAAGACCAGGGCAACGACAACCACCATGCCAACGGAGAATCGCTCGCGCCACGGGCCGTCCAGCCACAGGCCCAGGGGCAGATGCATGCCTCGCAGGCTCGAGGCACTCACAACGCCGAGGACCGCGATGCCAATGGAGCTCCCGACGACACCGCGAATTCCCTCAGCTGAAAGGAGCCACCACGAGACGATGACCAATAACCCACCCACCACGGCGCGGGCCCAATACGGCAGATCACGCACGGGTGCCAAACTCCCCTTCCAAACACCACCGATGACTGTCAGGCACCTCACGCATGCGATCCATCTCCGGTTGCGCCGCCGCCCTTGCCCTCAGAGGTGGGTCTCCCGTCGTCCGTCACGCGACCACCGTCCTGCTGAAACGTACACCGATTGACGGGCGGATAGGTCGCGCCCTTTGCGGACCAGCTCCCGTCCCTCCCACGCCAGAGATAGCCCGGACGAGGTCCGTCGCGCAAGCAATCGGCGGTAACGCGCGGATCCCCGTGCGGTTCACCAGAGGAGTGCCCATGCGACGGTCACGATCCCGATCCCCAGGCAATACGGGGCGAAGCGGTGAAAGACGCCAAGACGCAGGAGGCGCACCAGAAACCGGATGGCCACGACTCCGGACACGAGGGCCGTCATGAAGCTGATACCCAACGGTCCCCAGGCGTCGATCACATTTCCACTCGTGAGATCCGGAATCTGCAGAAGGGCTGCGCCTGCGATAGCGGGCAGCGCCAAGAGAAACGAAAACTCTGCGGCACGTTCCGGTTCGATCCCGAGCCACATGGCGGCTGACACGGTTGTGCCCGAACGCGAGATTCCCGGCATGATCGCCAGCGCCTGGGCGCATCCGATCGCAAAGGCTCCACCGGCCCCAGGACTCCGCGCGCGCGGGGCGTGTACCAGGCGGGTACTCCACAACACAGCACCGGTCACCAGGAAGTTCACGCCGACGAGCAGCAGCGAGTCGAAGGCCCGGCCGATCGCGTCCTCAAAGAGGATTCCGACGACGCCTGCCGGTATCGATGCCAAGAGCAGCAATCCGACCGACCGCCACGCCTGCGAACGACCGGCCATGCACCCTGCGGCCAATTCGACCAGGCGCGCCCAATACACGATCACCACGGCCAGCAGGGTGGCAACGTGCAGCGCTACCTCAACCAGCACACCCGGCGTGGATAGCCCGACGGCGGCTTGCGCGACGACGAGGTGGCCGGAGCTCGACACAGGGAGGAACTCCGTCAGACCTTGCACGAGGCCAAGCAGTATCCCTTCGGCATAGTTCATCGGGCGAGGACCTTGGCGTACAACGCTTCGTACATGGGAACGATCTTGGCTTCGTCGAAGTCGCTCGCCCGCTCGACGGCGGCGGCGCGGGCCGCCGCCCAGCGCTCCGGCGACAGCAACTCGATGGCTCGCTCGCTCATCGTGTCGACGTCACCGACCGGCACCAGTGCACCCGTCTCGCCGTCGACGACGACTTCGGGCAATCCGCCGACCGCACTCGCGACGACCGGCACGCCACACGCCATCGCCTCGAGCGCGGCCAAGCCGAATGACTCTGACTCGCTGGGCAGCAGAAACAGGTCTGCTGCGCGAAGCAGATCGGCAACGACGTCGACCTTACCGAGGAAACGCACTTCCGATGTCAGGCCGAGGCGCTCCACCTCCGCTTCCGTCTCGGGCCGCTCGGGCCCATCCCCGACCAGCACCAGCACAGCGGGGAGCTTCTCTCGGACCTTGGCGAAGATGCGCACGACGTCGGGAACGCGCTTCACCTTGCGGAAGTTGGAGATGTGCATGAGCACTTTGGTGTCCTGCGGGGCCAGCGATGTGCGGTACTGCGCGTCTTCCGTTGGGAAGTATTCGTTGCGGTTGATGAAATTGGGGATCACATCGATGGGGCAGCCTTTGCACAGAAACGCCTTGGTCGTTTCATCGCGCAAGTACTGCGACACCGCCGTGACGGCGTCGGACTGCTCGATGGAGAACTTCGTCACGGTAAAGAAGGACCGCTCCTGTCCCACGAGCGTGATGTCCGTACCATGTAATGTCGTGACGACTCGCAGATCGTGTTGCCCGCGCAGCATCTCCCGAGCAAGGAATGCGGCCGTTGCGTGCGGCACCGCATAGTGCACGTGGAGGATGTCGAGTTTCTCCCGGAGGGCGACTTCCTCCTGCTTTACGGCGAGTGCGAGTGAGTAGGGGAAGTACTCGAGGAGCGGGTAGGCGCCGCTCAGATCGACTTCGTGGAAGTACAGGTGCTCTGCAAACCCGCGCAGACGGAATGGCGAGGCGTAGGAGATGAGATGGATCTCATGCCCGCGGCGCGCCAGCTCGACGCCGAGCTCGGTCGCGACTGCGCCTGAACCGCCGTATGTCGGATAGCATGTAATTCCGATACGCATCAGTTGCCTTCCGCATCCCAGTGTTCAACGATACTCCGTGCCAACGTTCCCGGCGGTTCCACCGCGTCGAGCGTCAGCACGGGTGCCCCGGTGAGTTGGTGGCGGAACCACGTTTCCTGCCGTTTGGCGTACCGCCGAGTCGCCACGATCACGGCCTGCTCCAGCTCGGATTCCTCCAGGTCCCCGCGCACGCACCGCACGACGTCGCGGTATCCGACCGCGTCCATCCCCGGTGCGCTCGGTGCGATCCCGGCTTCGAGGAGATCCCGGACCTCCGACGCCCATCCGTCCCGCAGCATGCCGCGCACGCGTGCTGCGATGCGCTCATGCAGGACCGACCTCGGAAGCGTCAACCGCACGTACCACGGCCGCATTACCCCTTCCGCTCGTGCCTGCGCCTGCCACCAGCTCAGCGGTTGGCCGGTGAGAAGCGCGACCTCCACCACCCGTGCGGCCCGCTGCCGACCACCGCCCCGATACCCCGGGTCGAGCCGCACGGCCCAGGGGCCCAGGTCCGATGCCGTCCGGCTCCACGAGCGGAGACGCCGCAACCGGTCGGCATCGAGCGGTGGTTCCCGGAACAACCCGTCTGCCAACGCGCGCACATAGAATCCGGTTCCACCCACGACAACGGGGCGGCGATCCGACGGCAGTGCCGCCAACCACCCCGCCGCGTCCCGCGCAAAGTGGCCTGCGCTGTACCGCTCGCCCGGATTCACGACATCGATACCGACATGCGGTGCGGCAGCCAGCTCGCCCGGCGATGGCTTGCCCGTCCCGATGTCCAGATCGCGATAGACCTGGCGTGAGTCGGCGGAAATCACCACCACCGGCCAGTGTGCAGCGAGCGCCACAGCCACGGCGGTCTTACCAACGGCTGTGGGACCGACGATGACCGGAACGATGGGCTTATGCTCGTCCAAAGCGCCGCTCCAATTCGTGTCGCGGAAGCTGCACGATGGAGGGACGGCCGTGCACGTCATGCGGCGGCAACTCGCAGGCGAACAGCTGCTGCACGAGCCGTTGCCGTTCCGCCTGGTCGAGCGCCTGTCCCGCCTTCACGGCGGCGCGGCACCCGTATGTCGCCGCGAAGCGCTCCATCCGATTCGCAACAGCCCCAAAGCGATCCTTGGCCAGATCCGCGACGAGCTCCTCGAAGCACCGTGTCGCATCGAACCGGGGATGAGGATTGGGCACGGCGTGAATGGCGACCGTGGAGCCTCCGAACGGTTCGACCTCGTAGCCAATGCCGCTCAACCACTCCCGACTTCGATCGACCACGTCCAATTCCGCCGGCTCCAGGTCCAGCGTGATCGGCAGGAGCAGCCGTTGTCCCGCCGCCGTACCGGTCGTGAGCTCGGCCATGGTCGCCTCGTAAATGACACGCTCGTGCGCGGAGTGCTGATCGACGATGGTGAGCCCCTCCGGCGTCTCGAACACGAGAAACGTCGCGAAGACCTGGAGAATCTGCTGCGTCTCCGGCTGCCCGGCGGCCGCCCCGGCCGCTCCGCTGAAGAGGTCTGCCGTATCGCCTAATCCCTGTGCGCTCGGCTGACCCCAGGGCTCACGATCCCAGTGGGCCCCGCGCGGTTCCTGGCTGCCAATCCACGGGGATGCGCCGGCGGACGCCGCAGGCACACCGAGTGCACCTCGGACCGCCTCCTCGATGGCGCGTTCCACCGCGAAACGATCCCGGAACCGCACTTCGAGTTTCGCCGGGTGCACATTCACATCCACCCGGTCACCGGGAAGCTCGATGGTCAGCAGCACCGACGGACGCATGCCAACAGGTAACGTCCCGCGGTACCCAGCCTCGGCTGCGCGGACCAGGAACGGGTCCTTGAACGGCCGCCCATTCACGAAGAGGATGGCCTTGCGCCCGGCTGGCCGGGCTTCAGCCGGCCGCTGCACGAAGCCCCGAACGGTGAGGTGCGCGTCCTGAAATTCGACGGGCACCAGTTGATTCGCCAGTTTGGCCCCGTACAGCGCCGTGATGCGGTCGGCGACCAGTGCAGTTCGGGGCGCGTCGAGCACCTTGCGACCGTCGCTCTGCAACGTGAACGACACATCCAGCCGCATCAGGGCCAACAGCGTGAGCGCCTCGACGGCTGCTCGCGTCTCACTGCGAGCCGATCGTAGGAACTTCCTCCTCGCCGGCACGTTGGCGAACAGCTTGCGGACGGTGACGGTGGTTCCATGGGTACGTGCAACCTCCGATACGCCCTCGACCTTGCCTCCGCGAGCCGTGAGGCGCATACCCGACACCGCGCCATCGCCCTGCGGCGCGCTCTCGAGCTCGAAACGGGAAACCGACGCGATGGACGCGAGGGCTTCGCCGCGGAACCCGAATGTCGGGACGCCAATGAGGTCGGTGACCGAGCGAATCTTGCTCGTCGCGTGGCGCTGCACCGCGAGGGGCACGTCATCGGCGTCCATACCGATGCCGTCGTCGCTCACGCGGATCAGTTCTCGCCCACCCTCTTCCAGCTCGACAGTGATTGCAGACGCACCCGCGTCCAGGGCGTTTTCGACGAGTTCCTTCACGATGGATGCCGGCCGCTCGACGACTTCGCCGGCGGCGATCTGGTCGGACACAGTGCTTGGGAGGACAACGATCCGGCCCATCTACGGCTCCAACACCTCGGAAGCGTGAACCCAACCCTGTAAGCCGTCTACGGTGACGAGCCGCCAATCCTGATAGATGCGGCTCACTTGAACGGCATCGGCTGCTTGAAGGGTACCGAGATGCTCGGCCGGACCGTAGGGGGCGGTTCGAACGGGGGTGGCGTCTGCCAGGATCAATGCGTACGGTGCGCGATACCGGAGTGCCGTGATACCGGCGAATCCCGCAACTGCCACTGAGACCACGAGAGTGAGGCGGCCGAGCCATCGGCGTCGTGTCAGCGCCAAGGTAACCCACCCACCGATCCAACAGAGGGCTGCCAACGCCAGGGACTCCCGGGGCCCCAGCGGGGCGATCCACAGGCCTGCCGCCGGCTGACGCGCCCACCGCGCGCCGGCTCGTTGAATCCGAGGGTGGTAGGGGGCCAGGCGCGCCGCCTTCATCCATGCCGCACGAGCACGGGCGGTTTCACCCATCTGCTCCCACGCGAGGCTCAAATTGAAAGCCTGCGCCGCGTCGTGTGGGTTGGAGCGCAGTCGTGCCGAGAGGCTATCGGCGACCGTCCCGGCGGCGCCGGCGTCCCAGAGGCGCTCGACGGATTGCGCGTGGAGGGGCACGGTCAGCGTGGCGAGCACCAGTCCGAGTGCCGCCGTTACTGTTACCCTGACGTTGCCTCGGCGATGGCCCTGCAAACCTGAGACGACCGCAGCCACCTCAGCGGATAACTCACCCGTATCGCTTTGGACTTCGGGTCCATACCGGGCCTGGCGCAACCGTTCGCGTACCCGGGACGTGTGCGACGCGAGCATGGGCTCGACGCCGGCTGCGACGAGCGCATCTGTCAGCCGCCGCACACTGCCACCGTCCGCTCCCGGGACCAACTGCTCGAGAGCGCGCCGCATTTCATCATCGAGTCGGGCCAAGGCGGACGGTTGGGTGGTAACGCGACTCCGGCCCTCG
>JBDHJO010000104.1:0-10099 GCA_039586875.1 Gemmatimonadota bacterium
TGCCTGACCTCGGCGCTGTCACCGGGCAACTGGATGCCCTCGGACGGCGCATGGCCCGGAGCCTTTCCGGGCGTCTGGCGGTGGGGTCGCAGCGGCTCGCCCGTACGGCGGACCGATTGGCCGGCGCCACCGATCGGCTCCTGCGGGAGCAACGGCACCGCGTGGATGGAGCGGCCGCACGCCTTGACGCCTTGAGTCCGTTGAAGGTGCTGGCCCGCGGGTACGCCGTGGCACGCACTGCGGACGGTGACGTGCTGCGGCGCGTCGATCAGTTTCCACCCGGGACACCATTCCGCTTGACGGTGACCGACGGCGTTGTGCACGCCCGTGCGGAGGGAGGGTAACCCGTGCCAGACAGCGCACCGACTTTTCAGGAAGAACTGGAGCGACTCGAGTCGATCGTCCGCGCCCTCGAGGACGATGACGTCGACCTTGACCGTGCGCTCGAGCTCTTCGAGTCCGGTCTCCGGCACCTCAGGACCGCTCGATCGTTGCTCGAGGGCGCCGAGCTCGAAGTCAAGAAGGTGATCGAAGACGCGCAGGGGACGATTGGCACCGTCGAGCTCGACACCTGACGTTTCGCGATTCCTCGACGAGACGGCGCAGGCGGTCAACGTGCTGTTGGAGTCCTGGGCTGCGCGGCTCGAGACGGAACGGCCCGACGAGGTGGGCCTGGCGATGGCGTACAGCCTGCGGGGACCTGGGAAGCGCTTCCGCCCGGCCCTCGTCACGGCAACCTACCGTGCACTCGGTGGGTCGGGCGCAATCGAGGAGATAGCCACCGCCGTCGAGGTCGTGCACACCTACTCGCTCGTGCACGACGATCTCCCCTGCATGGACAACGACGACCTCCGCCGCGGGCGTCCCACAACGCATAGGGTGTACGGCGTTCAGGCTGCGACCGAGGCGGGCTTTCTGCTCGTTCCGGTGTCGGAACGCGTGCTTGCAGCGGGTGTGGAGCGGCTCGGCGGAGGCCGAGAACTGTATCGTCGACTCGGGACGGAGCTCTACCGTGCCGCCGGAGCGTCCGGGATGGTGGGCGGGCAGGTCATGGACCTCGAGGCCGAGGGCCGGGACATCACGCTCGATGAACTGGTGGCCATTCACCGGGCGAAGACCGGTGCGCTGATCGCCGCGAGTGCGGTACTCGGGGCCATCGCCGCCGGCGCTCGGGACGAGCAGATCGAGGCGGTACGAGCCTACGGCTTCGGCATCGGGCTCGCGTTTCAGATCATCGACGATGTCCTGGATGCCACGGCCACCTCGGCGCAGCTGGGCAAGACCGCGGGGAAGGATGCGGCGCAGAATAAAGCCACCTACACGGCGTTCATGGGCGTCGACGGCGCGCAACGGGAGGCTCAGCGCCAGGCCAGCGCCGCTGTGGACCACCTGCAGGTCGAGGGACTAGATTCCAGCTTACTCGCAGGTCTGGCCCGCTTCATCGTCGAGCGAGCGTCGTAAGCGGCGGATCGCATCGCGGCCAGTTCCTTGAACAGGACCGAGAATGGACGCTGTCATGCCCTTACTCGATTCCATCCGCAGTCCTGCCGACGTACGCCGATTACCAGAGGAAAAGTTGCAGCCGCTTGCGGACGAGGTCCGAGCGCGGCTGATCGAGGTCGTGTCCGAGACCGGTGGCCACATCGGCGCGGGACTCGGCGTGGTCGAGCTCACGGTGGCGCTCGCGCATGCGTTCGAGTCGCCGCAGGACAAGATCGTCTTCGATGTCGGTCACCAAGGGTATCCGTGGAAGGTGCTGACGGGGCGCAACGACCGCCTGCCCACGCTCCGCCAGGAAGGCGGCCTCTCCGGATTCTTGCGACGGGATGAGAGCGAGCACGACCAATTCGGTGCAGGCCATGCCGGCACGGCGATGTCGGCGGCCTTCGGGATGGCCGCTGCGCGCGATCTCAAAGGCGAGGACAATCACGTGATTGCGGTGGTGGGAGACGGGTCCATGACGTGCGGGCTGTCCTACGAGGCAATGAACAACGCGGGGCACTCGGGACGGGACGTGATCCTCGTACTCAACGACAACGGGATGTCGATCGCGCCGAACGTCGGAGCGATCAACAAGTACCTCGGGTCGGTCATTGCGAGTCCCACCACCAACCGGATGCGCGAGCACGTCAAGCACGTGATTGAGCGGGCATCGCATCTCGTCGGCGGCAACCGGATGGTCGAGTTCGCTCGGAACGTCGAAGAAAGCATCAAGAACCTGTGGTCTCCCGGGATGTTGTTCGAGGAACTTGGGTTCCGGTACTTCGGGCCGATCGACGGACACAACATCTCCGCGATGATTCGGACGTTCGACCTGGTGAAGTCGCTGCACGGGCCGCGCGTGGTCCACGTGGTAACAGAGAAGGGGAGAGGGTTCCCCGCGACGGAGCCGCATCCCGAGAAGTTCCATGCGCGGAACCCGTACGATCCGGAAACCGGCATGCTGCGTCCGAGCGCTTCGACGGGCACGAACTGGACGAAGATCTTTGGGACGACGATCGCCGACCTCGCCGACGAGCACGAGGAGGTCGTCACGATCACGGCGGCGATGCCGTCGGGCACGGGCACCGACATCTTCCAGAAACGATGGCCGAAACGGTTCTTCGACGTGGGCATCGCCGAGGGACACGGAACCACGTTCGCCGCCGGCATGGCGACCCAGGGCCTGCGGCCGATCGTCGCGATCTACTCTACATTTCTGCAGCGGGCGTTCGACAACATCGTGCACGATGTGGCGATTCAGAATCTGCCGGTGATCTTCGCCATGGACCGTGCCGGGATGGTGGGAGCGGACGGGCAAACGCATATGGGGCTGTACGATATTCCGTACATGCTCGCGGTCCCGAACATGACGGTCACGGCACCGCGTGACGGGGCGGAACTCGTTGGTCTCCTGCGTTGCGCGCTCGCCCATGACGGTCCGTTCTCGCTGCGATACCCGCGTGACACCGTACCGGGAGACGTGCCGGTCACCAAGGACGTGCGCGCCGTGCCGTACGGAACGTGGGAAGCGCTGCGTACGGGTCACGACGTCGCCCTCTTGCCGACCGGAGTGATGTGCACGCCAGCAATGGAGGCAGCCGAGATGCTCGCCGCCGACGGCGTCGATGCGACGGTCGTCAACTGCCGGTTCATCAAACCGCTGGATCGTGACATGCTCGCGTCGATCGTCGCAGAGCACCGGTTGCTGATCACTGTCGAAGACGGTGTGTCCGTGAACGGGTTTGGGGCCTCTCTCGCAGCCGCGGTCGAGGAGATGGCGCCGGACGTGCAGGTGCTGGTGGCAGGTGCGCCCGATCGCACGTACGAGCATGCCGGACGTGCGGCCCAGCTGGCCGAGGCGGGGCTCACGGCAGGCGATCTCGTGGCACGGGTACGCGCGTGGATCACCAGGGAGAGCCTGTCCACGACATGAGGATCGGCGTCGTCGGGAACGGCCGATATCGCGCCCTCGATGGCGTGCTGCAGCAGCTGGTGGAGTACGCCGTGCCACGGGGCCACACCTTGCTCTCCGAGGACGATATCCGGGTACGGTGGCCCACGGAGGTTGCTCCGCTACCGGTGGATGGTGCCGACATCGATCTCCTTGTGTCCTTCGGGGGTGACGGGACGCTTCTCCGGGCGGTGCGGACTCTCGGGACGCGGGAAATCCCTGTCCTGCCGATCAACCTGGGGCACATCGGGTTCTTGACGTCCACCAAGGCCGACGCGCTCCCGTCCGCGCTCGACGCGTTCGAGCAGGGCACCCATCGGATCGAGCGGCGCCAGACGCTGCGCGGCACGATCCTCGATGCCGACGGTTCACCGCGAGCGGCGGAACAGGTCGTCAACGACGTCGTGGTTCACAAGGCCGGAGCCGTCCGCGTCATCCGGCTCCACATGGAGATCGATGGGGAAGAGGTGGGGTTCTACACGGCGGACGGGATGATCGTGGCGACACCCGCCGGATCCACCGCCTACTCGCTCAGCGCCGGCGGGCCGGTGTTGGTCCCCGGCGTCGACTCCGTGGTGGTCACCGCCATCTGCCCCCATACGATGCGGGTCCGCCCGATCGTCGTGCCCGCCTCATCCACCATCACGCTGGCGGTCGGTGGCCGCAAAGACGAGGGGGCGGCCGTGTCCTTCGACGGGCAGCTCCGCCACACGATCACGAGACCGGAACGGGTGGTCATCGAGCGCGGTGAGTTTGCCGTACTTTTGGTACGCGTCGGCACCGATGGGTTCTTCACGCGGATGCGGCAGAAGCTAGAATGGGGCGACCTGAGCGACCGGGAGCTCGCATTCCGTGCTGACTGAACTTCGGGTCCGTGACGTCGCCGTCATTGCGGACGTCACGCTCCCCCTTGCACCGGGTCTCAACGTACTGAGCGGCGAAACCGGTGCTGGGAAGTCGCTCCTGGTCGATGCGCTGGCCCTGCTGCTCGGCGAGCGCGCGACCGGGACGGTGGTGCGTGCCGGTGCCCGCCGTGCCGTGGTGGAGGCAGCCTTCGACACCGCCGACGTCGACGGGATCGAGGCGGTCGCCGACCGTCTGGGCATTGACCTGGACGACGACCGGCTCGTCATTCGACGGGAGATCAACCCGGAGGGGCGCAATCGCGCTTGGGCCAACGGCAGCCCGACGACTGTCTCGGCGCTCGCGGACCTGGGGATGATGCTGGTCGACCTGCACGGGCAGCACGAAGCCCAATCCCTGCTGCGTCCGGCCGCCCAACGCGACATCCTGGACGCATTCGGCGACGCGGATCGCGAGCGCGAGCGCGTGGCTGCCGCGTATCGCGATGCGGCCGCCCTGCGGTCGAAGCAGCAGGAGCTGACCGAACATCGCGCCGAGGTGCGGCGGCGTGCCGACTACCTCCGGCATGTGTCGAAGGAGATCGTTGGGGCGAACGTCGAACTTGGCGAGGACGAGTCACTCGACGTCGAGGCCAAGCGGCTCGGGAACGTCGAGGGGTTGGCGCGGCTGACGGAGCAGGCGGTTGCGTCTCTGGCCGACGGTGAAGACCGGTCGGTGCTGGAGACGCTCGGGCAGGTCGATCGGTGGTTGGCCGCCCTGAGGCGGATCGACGACACCACGGCCCCGTGGGCCGATCTGCTCGCGGCTGCCCGGACGCATGTGGAGGAGCGCGCGGTGGCCGTCCGCGAGTACGCGTCGGAACTCGAGGCCGATCCTGCCCGGCTCGCGACCGTCGAAGCCCGGCGGGATCTGCTCTACCGGCTCATGCAGAAATACGGGCCGACCCTGGAGGATGTCCGGCGGGCCGGTGCCGACGCCGAGCAGGAACTCGAGTTGTTGGACACGGCTGACTTTGACCTCGAACGCTTGGCTGAGCGGCTCAACGAGGCGGAGGAGGTGTTGGCCAAGGCGGCGGACGCGTTGTCGGCGAAGCGGAAGCGTGCTGCGAAGCGGTTGGGCAAGGCGGTCGAGGGGCTTTTGCCCGGCCTCGGCATGCCCGAGGGGCGGTTCACCGTGACGGTGGCTACGGCGCAGCACGTGAACGCCGATGGTGCCGACGCGGTGACGTTTGTGGTCCAGTTGAATCCGGGGCTCGACGCGCGGCCGCTCGCGGACGTTGCCAGCGGTGGCGAGCTGTCCCGCCTCATGCTGGCGCTCAAGGTGGTGCTGGCTGGTCACGATGCCATTCCGAGCCTCGTCTTCGACGAGGTGGATCAGGGGATCGGTGGGGAAGTGGCCGTGAAGGTCGCCGACGCGCTTCGTGCCGTCGCGGAGCGGCGCCAGGTGCTCGTGATCACGCACCTGCCGCAGATCGCGAGCCGTGCGGCGCGGCACGTGACGATCGCCAAGCGTCCGAAGGGCGGCGTCGCCACGGCCGACGTTGCCATGCTGGACGGTGCCGCCCGGGTGCGGGAGATCGCGCGGATGTTGGGGGACGGGGACGATCCCGTCGCACTCCGCCACGCCGAGGAGCTTCTCAAGGGCCGAACGGTCGGCGTCGAGCGCTAACCCTCCGGTTGGACTTCTTCGGGCGGTGTTTCCGCCCCGTCCTCGGGCGGTTGAGGGGGTGGGGGCGGTGCGGGACCTTTGTTGAACAAGCCCCAGTGCAAGCGAAGGTAGAAGTAGACGCCGGAGCTCTTCGGTGCCTGTCCACCCGTGCCCGAGAACACGGAGTGGAAGTCGATCCCGGCCTCGATTGGCAGCCCGGCGCCACTGCGACCCTCGATAGCGTAGTAGTGGATCCCGCCGCCGAACCGCCAGGACGACATGGCCGTCTGAAACGCGAGGTCGTCGGGGTTTACGGTCGAGCTTCCCTCGGGCTGCGAGACGAGCGTGTAGGCGTCGGCGCCGCGGCGGTAGTAGCCGGCAGATCCATACACCGTGAACGATTGACTGAGCCTGAGCGACGGGTAGATGGCCGCCCGGAGCTCATCGCCGAGGTCACGCGTGACCGAGGCCTTCGTGGCCAGAGGAGCGAGTGGCTCGACGTGCCGCGTGACGCGGCGATCGAGGGTGTGCCCTAACTGCAGGTTGTACATGCCCGAGGCGGCGACGGCAAAGACCGAACCGGGTTCCCATGCCGCTTCGACTCCGAATTCCACATCCGTCTGTTTGTCGCCCACGGCGATGTCCGTGTAGTTATCCGGATCGTCGAGCTTCCCGGTAGGCAGCCGGATGGTGCTGGCGAGTGTCGCTCGGAGTGAGCCACCCTGCAACAGTCCGAAGCGGAGTCCCACCTCCATGTCGCCGAGTTTCTGCCGGTACTTGGTGAACTCGAGCGGTCGAGCCCCGTATCCATATGCCGAGTCCGCGAGCATCGCGTTGACGTCCTCTGCACCGACGGCAGTGCTCGGGAGGGGGTACGTTGTCGGCACGCCAGGCGCGCCAAGGGCGGCGAGGCGAGACGACACGTCCTGAATGGCGGCCACCAGTGCCGTCCCGGCATCGGAACCGGCGAGCGGCGCGAAGGGTGAGCCGACGGCGAGAGGCTCGCCCGTTGCCGTTGTGCCCGCGAGGAGTGCGAGGTCGGTTCGGAGCTGTCGGGCGTCGGACACGGCTGCCCGGGCATCGTCACACTCCGGACTCGCTGGACACCCGTAACTGCCGCTCTCGATGGCGGCGTCGACGACTGCTGCTGCGGCTTCGAGCTCGGTGAGCAGGGCGAGGATCTGCGCAGCGGCGCCGGCGTTTTCAGCCTGTGCGGCGAGTTGATTCCAACCCGCGTCGCCCGGAGCCCCGGAATCCGCTGCGAAGTTCACTTGCGAGCGTGTCGCCACGATGGGGACGCGTGCCGTGAGCGTGAGGCGTTTCAGGAGCCCGAGATGGAGCGTCAGGGGAAAGTGCCGGATGTCGGCGTCCATCGTGGTGCGGAACGCGCCAACGTTCATCGTGTATCCGGGGTCCCCGATGATTGAACCGAGCGCTGTCTGGGGCGCCGCGAGGGTGGGGAAGAGCCGGAGGCCCGCCGCACTGTCGCTGAAGTCGGTTCCGAGTGGTTCCCGGAGGCCGTTGAAATCGTACCGCTCGCGATAGCTCAGGTAGCTCGGCTCGAATCCGACGCGCAGCACCCCTCTGGGGACCAGGCGTGCATCGGGGTACTGCCCAACCGCTGCGCTCGGCGAGGCCGCTCCGACGAACACTGCGCCGACCGCGCAGAGGAGCGTCGATCGTGTGGGCCGGAAAGGTCGGTGTGTTCGGACGGTCCGCATGAGTCGGGGCAATCTACAGCAAAACGGGGGGCTCACCAAGGTGAGCCCCCCGGGGCGCGTGCCGACAGCCGCGCTTCTCAGAGGTCGGTGTTGTAATGGTCGTTGATCGTCGCGATCAGTGCCTCGGCGATCATCTCGTGAATCATCGCGTTCCAGTGGATCCCGTCACGGCTGACTGCGAATCCAAACGGCTGCGTTTCGTGCTGCGGGTCGGTTGGATCGAACGCCGGGAACGGACGGAACGCCCCGGCGGTGGCCGCGAGCCCCGTGAAGATCGGTGCGGGGTCAAAGTACGCCCAGTCACGGGCCAAGGCCTCCTGCTGGATGGCACTGTTGTATGCCTGCAGTGCTCCGACGAGGACCGCGAGCTCAGACGCGACAATGGCCTCTGCGTCGGTACACCCGAGCACGACCGGGGGCGGGAACCAGATCACTCCGACTTTCAGGCTGTCGAAGACCATTCCTGCAAGGGCGTTCGCCTGTGCGAGCTTGGCGCCGCCAATGGGGAACGGCACGAACGCGGTGGCGCACTCCGCCGCCACATCGAGGGTGTTGAGTGTCGTGATGGCACCGTTCGTGACCGAGTCGATGATCCCGCTCAACTGGGCGTCGTATACGAGTTCAAAGCCCTGCCACGCGAGGCCAGGCGTAAAGTACGGGGCACTTGGCCCACTCGGAGCGGGAAGCAGGAACGGGTGCAGGCCAATCAACACGCCGCCCTCTACCGAACCGATCGCTTCGAGTGAGTCCAGGAACGTTTTATACCGCGCCGCGAACACGTCTGGGGGCGTGACCAGCTCGGGGTTGCCCGGATTCGTCCCATCCAGGGCGGCACCGAGCCCGTCGTTCGAGCCAAGGGCGACGCTTACGAACGTGGGGCGGAGGTTCTCGGCAATCGTGATGGGTGTGCGGCCACCGAGCAGAAGCGAGGTCAAGGTGTTCGGGTCACTGTCGGGTGCGAAGTGGTCGAACGCGTCGATAATGGCCGCCCCCGGCACCGCTAGGTTGTTGATACGTGTGGGTGTCGGTTCGGAGCGCAGCGCGCATGCCACGGAAGGGGCGATGGTCTGTTGCGTAAAGATGTTGAGCAGCGGCGGCGGGCACCCGGGGCTGTTGAGCAATGGTATCTCGAAGTCCGTTTCCATCGCCGCGGCTAGGATGACCGCATACGACTCCATCTGGGTGCTATCATTGATGCCACCGGACTGGTAGCCGGCCGTGAGGCTGTTGCCGAATGCCACGTAGCGCGCAAACAGCGGATCGGCGGCCTCCGGCGCATTCACGGTCTCGTCATTGCAGGAACCCAGGGCGAGTGGCAGTGCCACGGCAAGCGCCCAGCCCATGCGCCCCGGAACGAATCGACCAACCATAGCGCGTTTCCCTCTGTATGCGGTAGTCATCAGAACCCCACCCGGAGCGTGGCACCGAAGAGGTGCGCGTTGAACGAGTAGAGCCCGCTGTTTAAGTCAACGGTTGGGGCATCCCCCGGGAGCGGCTCCCGCACGCGCCCACGTCGCTGGTTCTGCGCAATGAACTGATAGGCGAGGTCGACGCCAAAGCGGGACGAGATATCCCATCCGAGCCCGCCGGTGAACTCGTTCCGAGAACCCTCAGGCAGTAACGGCGTGACGGTCTGAGGTGGAGCGGCACCTTCGTGGTAGAGGTATCCACCACGGAGCGTTACCGCGCTCGCCGCGCCCCACTCGAAACCGAATCGGAAGCCATTGGTGTTCTCGTAGTTCTGCTGGATGTTCTTATCGGGGAGTTGCCCGAAGTCCAGGAGGATCTGGTCGAGCAGTGCCCAGTGCACCCACTGCCACTCGGCCATGACCGTGAAGGCCGCCGTTGGGCTCACGGCGACGCCGACGCTGAGTTGATCGGGCATGGTAATCTCGGTGTTGCCCGTCTGGTCGACCAGCACGTTATCGAAGACCCCGAGGCCCTGAATCACCAGGTCGACCGGCGTCCCCCCCGGAACCCCGAAAGGATTCCCGTCGGGCAAGATGAGACCGGACTCCTCCGGCGTGAACACCGCGTTACCGTCGTAACTCAGCTTCACCTTCGTCAGGTACTTGGCTCCGATGCTGATCCCCTCACCCGGCGTGATCAGGATGCCGAAGTTCTTCGCGTTGGCGAACTGCGTGTGAAACGGAATGCCTAACCCGCCAAGGGTGCCGGTCGCTGGTGCCGGGGCCGGCTGCTCGGACAGGTCGAGCATCTGGTTCAACTCGACCGAGCCGAGGACGAAGTCGAATCCTGCGCCCACGCTCAGCAGGTCGCTCACCTTGTACGCGAGCGTCGGTTGCACATAGATCGACCGCAGGTCGTTGTCGTACCCGTTGAACCGTCCCTCGAACGTGACCGGCCATTTCGTTCCGAGGCCGTACGGCACAAACGCCCCGAGACCCACAGCCAGCTTCGGGGTGATGCCGTA
>JBDHJO010000105.1:0-9751 GCA_039586875.1 Gemmatimonadota bacterium
CGTCGCCGTGCACATGGCAAACAGGAACCCGCCATTCTCCACGTACCCGCGGATGCGTCGCGCGACGGCCTTCTTGAGTTGCGCCGGATCGGCGAACCCCAGTGACCGCGCGGTTTCCTGGTGAAGTTGCACCATTTCGCGCAACCAGGGGGCACCGGCTGACGACAGGTAAAACTTCGAGTACTGGCCGGTGAAATCCTCGTGATGCAAGTGCAACCACTCGTAATCCACCAGTCGACCGGCCAGAACCTCAGGGTCCCACACGGTATCGTATTCGATACCGGCGTATTGCAGTGCCATCGTCACGGCGTCGTCCCACGGTGCGGCATTCGGCGGAGCATACACCGCGACCTTCGGTGCCTTCTCGAGCGGGATCGTATCCATATTGCTGGAAGCAATCACCCCTCGGATTGCTAACTCGCTCGCCACCGACACGCTCTCCGTCACCACACCCTCGAGTGCGGCCTCCCGCGTTGCGCGGTCATCGTCGTTGAGCAGGAAGCTGCCGCCACGGTAGTTCAGCAACCATTCGGCGCGGGCCCCGCGCTGCAGGGATCGATACGTGAGCCCATAGGCTTTCAGGTGATTCGTCTGCCGCTCATCCATCGGTACGAGCACGGTGGATGCCTGATCCAGCGGGTGCCGGCCGCGCGTGCCGCCAAGCGGTCCGGCCAAACCGACGGCAGCAGCGCCGACCGTACCCAACCACTCACGGCGATTCATGTTCGGGGGACTATCCCCCGCAGTCGGTCGAGGAGCCGTCGAGCCTGCGGTACGACGGCGCTCTCCGGATATGTCAGGATGAGGTACTCGACTCGCTCCAGTGCCTCCGTGGATCGGCCCGCAGCCACGTACAGATGCGCGAGCTCCAACACCGCGGCCGGAGCGGCCGGTCCGGCGGCATCGCGCTCCACCGACTCGATCAAGAGGGCCTCGGCCCGTTCGTCTCCGATACCGCGCGCCCACCGCCCCGCCAGTGCCAACGCATCCGCACCGCCACCGGTCGGCGGCAGCTCCCGCGCCACCTCGACGAGCACCGACACCGCCGCTGCCGTATCGCCATGCAGTGCCGACACGAACGCTTGCCCGAGCGCCGGCAGTCGCTCCCGCTGTATGCGCTGCAGCAACGCGAGCACCTCGGCGGTTCGCGTCGTGGCCGCGCGTTCCTGCGCGAACGGTCCGGCAGCCCGCAGCCATTCCGACGCCAGTCGAAGATCTCCCCGGTAGAGGGCCAACCAACCCTGTATCGCCACCACCCCAACGCTGGAGCCCGAATCGATCATCGCCTCGGCACGGTCCAACGCTCCGGCGCGAATCCATCCCCATGCCAGGTACTCGCGGAGCTCACGCGTGGCGACCTCGGGGAGTCGCGATGCCCATTCGTCGTAGAGCTCGACCGCGTCCTCGATCTGCCCGGACTCGGCCAGCACCCGAATGAACGTCACGATCGCACCACTCGCGGCGCGTTCATCCGGGCCATCCTCGAGAGACACCTGGGTCAGCATCCGCTGCGCGGCCGTGAGATTCCCTGCTTCGGCAAACGCCTGCGCCGCCTGGAGACGTGTGTGGTCCGCCTCAACGCCACGTGAAGACTGCGCGAGCCGTTCGAGCGCATAGCCGCGGGCGAGCATGCCGTCTTCCGAACCGATCGCGCCGGCGCGGTCGGCAAAGCGAGCGATCAAGCGGCTCGTCATCGCCGGTTCCGGCGGCAGGGCACTCGCGAGCAGCGTCCACCCTTCGACGGCCCGCCCCCACGCGGTCAACAAGTCGGCCGCGAGCCAATGCGGTTCCGGATCAACCGCTTCCAACAACTCGCCAAGCATCGCCGTATGGACTCGTGTCGGAGCGCGGGCGAGGCTCGCGGCCGCAATGGTCTGGAAGCTCGGCTGACGGACCACTGCCAACCCCCACTGGGTTGCCGCCTCAACCCACCGATCGGCCTGCGCGAGGACGGGCGCCGTGACGTCCGCCAATGCCTCCTCGCCAAACTTCGTCTGTGCCTGGCGCAGCACGGCGAGCGCGGCGTCGTTCTCGCCGCGCTGCGCCAGCCATCGCGCCCACTCGCGGTACGGCGAGATGCTCGTCGGCACCGCCGCGATCCACCGCGCGACGATCGGCGCGGCCGAATCCGCCCCACCAATGCGCACGCCGATTCGAAACTGAAGACTGCGGAACAGCTCACTCGTCGGCTGACGCTCCAGGGCCCGCTCGACTGCCGGCAGTGCATCCTCCACACGACCCACGCGGCTCAGCGTGCGTTCCAGCCCCAAGAGCAGAGCGCTGTTGGCCGGATCGAGGCGCAGGCCCCGCGCGAAGGCGGCGGCCGCCTCGGCAAACTCGCCGCGCTGCTCGAGGGTGTTGGCCTCGACACGCGCCTCCTCGACCACCCGGCGGTGGTCCGGTTCCTGACCGGAAAGCGGCGCTGGTGCGAGTGCGACAGCCGCCCCCAACGCGACCCACCTACCGCCGCGCATCATTCAGCCTCCGGAAATACTCCAGAATCAGACGGCGCTCCTCCGGCGAATGCTCGCGCAGGTCTTCCCATCCGGGGTACGGGAATCGCTCGCCCGCCGTGTCTCCTGTGTTGACAGGCACGCGTGCGGCTCCGGGGCGAGCCGTTTCGCTCACCCGTTCCTGCCGCTCATCGAGTTGTTCGCTTTCCAGCGAGCGCCCGGCATCGAGCAGACGGCGAAAGAGTTGCTCCTGGCGATCGAGCACCTCCTGATCGAGGCGACCACCTTCGAGCTCGCCCGCCAGTCGCTCGGCCTCGTCGATCAACTCGCCCATGCCGGACAAATCCGACTCTGCCCGGATCCGTTCGAGCTCCTGTGCGAGGGCCTGCTCTCGGGCTGCAAGCTCCGCCAACCGCTGCCGCAACTCCGCCCCGCCCGCCTGCATCATCGGAAACAACCCCCCTGCCTCGGCATTCATGGCGCCCTGTTCCTCGGCTGCTTTCGCCATCCGTTCCAGTGCTTCGGAGAGCCCGGACCCCGACCCCGAACCCGCCACGTCATCGCGGCTTCGGGCGATAGCATACACGGCAGCGTTCAGCGCATCGACGGCGGCATCCGCGGACCGTGCGGCCTCGGCCGGAATCGGTTGCGCCCGCTGGACCGATCCGAGCGCATCGTCCATCTGCTGCCGCGCCATGCCGAGCGACGCGCCGAGCTGTGCGGGCACGAGGGCGTTCTTTCCCGCAGCCGCACGCAGCCGCTCGGCGATCTGTTCGACGCCCTCCCGCACCGCACCCTGCTCTCCCCGCACGTCGGGCCCGGCCTCCCCACGCCGCAACCGATCCGCCAAACCCTCCTCGCGCCGTGCCAGATCCGCGACCTCCACAAGCGCACGATCCAGCTCCGCCAACACCTCCGCCCGCCACGACGACCGCATGTCATCGCGTGCCTGCTCGAGCATGCGGCTCGCCTGTTGCAGCACGTCGCTCGCCTGTTCCCCCGACTGACGAGCACTCGCCGCGTCGGACGCCTGCGCCTGCGACGCCGCACGCTTCATGAGTGCCTCGGCGGTCGCCGCCCGGCCGGATGCCGACCGGACCGGGTCCGGGACCATACCCAGCGAGTCAACGAACGCCGCAGTCTCGTCCATATCGGCACGCAGGACATCGGTCCGTTCCGCAAGACCACGCTCCTCCGCAGCGGCATCCTCCGCCGGGCGGCCCTCGACACCCGCACTCCACTCCCCTTCCCGCTGCGCCAACTCCTCCGCCTCCGCCGCGAGCGTCGTCAGCGCTCCCTCCACCGCTGCTCGCTCGAACAGTTCCCGTCCACGCTCGAGTTGTGCACGCAACTGATCGGCTGCATCCGCCAGGCGCTGCAACGCATCTTCCACCGCAACAGGACTCAGTCGATCCAGAGCACGCTGGAGTTCGGCCAGACTCTGCAGCAGCTCGTCGGATATCGCGCGCGAAAGAAGATCCTGGAGCTCGCGCAGCTGCTCGTGGAAAGCCGGATCGGTGAGACCGGCATTCCAGGCGGCTTCCGACAGCTCCCGCAGTTGTTGCTGCATCTGCTCCGCGCGTCTGGCCACCTCACGCTCGTCCTCAACCACCTCGCGGGCACGCTCAACCGCATCGAACGGCAGTGCGGATTCCGACGAGACCTCTGTGTCTGCCGACCGTTGCCGCTCGGCGGCGAGATCCTCCACCCGACGTGCGAGCTCCCGTTGCCGGGACACCAACGAGTCCGCCCCGTGTCGGATCTCGGACGATGCCGCGCGCATCTCCCTGCGCAACTCTGCCATCGACGGCAAACGCAGGGCATACGTCCGGCTCATGCCGACCTGCGGACGCGGTGCGTTGTCGATCGCGCGCGCGCGGTAGAACGCCGTGTCCCCAGGAAGGAATCCGCGTCCGTTCAGATCGAGCACCCAGGACACAAGCGCGCGTTGCACGCCCTGCTCCGGGACGGGCAGCGTGTCCACGACGACGGCACCGGTATCACCCCGACGGGTCACCCGCCAACTCTCGAGCTCGATGCGCCGCACCCGGTAGTCGTCACGCACATCGACGAGCAGACCCTGCCGGAGGGAGAGCGGCGCCATGGTGTCCGTACCCGGCACCGGGAGTTGCACGACAGGAACGCTGTCGGGGACAACCACGACGACCAACTCGGGCGCGTCGGTCAACGCCGTCCCACCGCGCGCCGCCCGTCCGTCGAGCGTCCATCGACCGGAGCGCGTGACCCGCAGGGTGCCGGCGAAGGCGTCGCGGTCGTGTTGCAATGGGACCGTATCGCCTGTCGACACCCACGCCATGGCACCGAGCGGGACCGACGCGCGGCCGCGGATTCTCAGATCCGTTCCGAACGGCACGCGAAGCGTGTCGACGCTGACCGCCACGATCTCATCGGCACGTTCCGTGTACCGCGGGAAGCGCGCGGTGAGTTCCAGGTCCGTCAGCAATAGCGGCAACGACACCCGGAGATGGAGCGTCTCCGATGTCTTGTCACCGCTCGTCGCTCGGACATAGCGGTCACTCAGGAGCGGCCCGAGCAAGACCGTCACGACACCGGCGGAATCGAGATCGAGGGCGCGCGCGGCCCATTCCGTTCCGGGTTCCCGAACGAGCAGGGTGGCGGCCGACCGCCCGGGTGCCGACACCCGGATCTGCACCGATCCGCCCCGATCGACATCGTTGCGATCCGCCGCGATCGTCACCGGACTGGCGGCACGGCGCAAGACCGTCACAGGCTGCCAGAAGTCCCTGACCGGTGCACCCGACGGGCCTGCCGCCGCCATGAGAACGAACCCGACTGCCAGCACCACAGCCCCCTGCGCAACGGACCGCGTCGCCCGGCGCCGAGGATCGCGCAGTGCCCCCTCACCGGCCTCCGTCAGCCACGCCGTGACTTGGCGATCTGCCAAGGCCGCCAGGCCACCCCCGGATGTCTCGTCGATGGCGACCGCACCCTGCACCCACCCCTCACGCGTGTGTCCACCCCGCTCCACGAGCCGTGCGAGCATTGGCAGCGCCAGCGTGTGCACCCGGCGTGTCACGAGCACCGCGCCAGCCGCCACCGACACGACGACAGCCGCCCACGCCACGAGCACGAGCACCGGCATGCGGTGATACGCCTCCAACCTGGCCATGGCGAGACCGCCCGCGATCACCGCCAACGCGAGGCCCGCCGTGCCGAACGCCCCACCCGCCACATGCCGGGCCAGAAGCGCACGACGTTTGGTGCGGAGCCACCGGTGTGTTCGGGTCACCGCCCGACCGCGACGGCGTAGGTGACGAGGTTGACCCCCATGCGGAGAGCCGTCTCCCGCACGGCATCCGGATCGTCGTGGACGGACGCGTCCTCCCACCCGTCACCGAGGTCCGACTGATACGAGTAGTAGAGCGCCAGCCGCCCCTCGATGAAGATGCCGAATCCCTGGGCCGGCAGTCCGTCGTGCTCGTGGATCTTCGGCAGCCCGTCGGGGAACTCGTACACGATGTGATACACCGGGTGGTCGAGCGGTACTTCGACGAGGGGTCGGTCCGGAAACGCGTCTGCGACCGCACGGCGGAACGACTCGTCGAGCCCGTAGTTGTCGTCGACGTGGAGAAACCCACCGTTCCCGAGGTATCGGCGGAGGATTGCAGCTTCCTCCGAGGTGAAGCGGACATCACCATGTCCCGTCATGTAGAGATAGGGAACGTCCCAGAGCGACGGGTCGGTCAACCGGACGGTCTGCTCCTGCTCTCGGAGCCGAAGCGAGGTTCGCTCATTCACCGCACTGATCAAGTTCGGGAGGCTCGACGGGTTGGCGTACCAATCACCGCCCCCGTCGTAGTGGAGGCGCCCGATACTCAGTGCCGGAGCCGCCGCGACCTGTGCGAGTAGTGTCACGGCGATTCCATAGGCGGCGAATGGTGTCACAGATCCGTCACAATCCGGTAGGCGTCCCGCTTTCCCATCGGCACCTCGGCGGCGAGTTGCGCCGCGGCATCGCGGCGGCTCAGCCCCCCTGCCAGGAGTTCCTTCGCCCGCGCTCGTGCCTCATCCTCATCGACCGGTTCGGGTGCCTTCCTCCCGGCACCCGCGACGACGACCGTGATCTCGCCACGGGGAGGATGCTCCCGGTAGTAACCCGTCAACGAGTCCAAGTTTCCGGTCCGCAGTTCCTCGTGCACCTTGGTGAGTTCGCGGGCCACCGCTGCCGTGCGGTCGGCGCCGCACGCATTGCAGAGATCGTCCAGGAGCCGCACGAGCCGGGGAGGTGCCTCAAAGACGACGCAGGTCCAGGGTGACGCGGCAATGTCGGCGATCATGCGTCGCCGTTCGGTGCCCTTCCGGGGCAGGAAGCCGAGGAACGTGTACCGATCCGCGGGCAGGCCCGCGATGCTGAGCGCAGCCGCGACGGCGGACGCGCCCGGAACGCCCACCACCTCGTACCCCGCCGCACGGGCGCGGCCAACCAACTCGACCCCCGGGTCACTCACCGCAGGTGTGCCGGCGTCCGTGATCAGCGCTACATCCGCACCGTCGGCAAGGTGCGCGAGAACCCGTTCGTACCGTGCCTCAGGAGAGTGCGCGTGCACGGCGACGAGCGTGGGGTTGGCACCGACGTGTTGCAGGAGGACCTTGGCACGTCGCGTATCCTCGGCCGCCACGACCGCCACACGACGCAGGACCTCCGCCCCCCGCTGGGACAGATCTCCGAGATTTCCGATGGGGGTGGCGAGGACGTGGAGAGTACCGCTGCTCACCAGTTGATGGTCCAGGGCAGCCGCTCGAAGAAGCCGGCGCGCTGCAGGAGATACCGCTGGTCCTTCGTTGCTTCCCGAAGGATGTCGGCCGCAGCACCGGGGGCGACGATCTCCACCTGCTCGATGAGCTGTTCGGTCCACTCCGCCAGTGCGGCAGTCAGCTCGCGATCGGTGGCAACCACTTGCCCGGCCTCTCGGTCGAGCGGGACGCCGATCACCTTGAGCGATACGTGCACCTTGGCGACGAGGTCGCGCAAGCGGTGTACGTGCTTCATCGCTTCCTGACCGGCCTCCCGATCCGCGACCCTGGCAATCGACCAAAACAGCTCGCGATAGATCTGGATCAGCTCAGGCGTCGCCTGGGTCGGGATGTCGTCACCGACGGGGAACACCGCGGCTGCGACTTCGGGGGGATTCCCCTTCACATCTCGCGCGAACAGCCGCTCGAAGTGCCGTGCCGTCGGCACATCCTCGTTCTTGCCGCTGAAATGGCCGTTGACAAACTGGCCGTCGTCCAGCCGCACGTAGTTGACCGAGCCGTTCGAAATCAACTCGACCACCCCGGAGAACTTCTCCTGCTGCAACTTGGGGAACAGCGACTCGGGATACCGTCCATCCACCGGTCGGGGAGTGGCGGGTGCCGCGCAGCTCTGATACAGCCAGGCGACGAGCTCGAACGGCGCATCGCAGTACATCAACTCCCCGCGTTCCGCCTCCCGCCGGATCTTGGCGAGCGCGGTCGCAATCGGCATGACCGCTCGCCCGACCGGCGTGACCTCTCCGGCACTCACGAGCTCCCCCTTCTTGAGAAAGAGGAGGATCAACTCGTCCGGCAGGAAGGCCACCACGTACCCGTCCACGCGGCCGTCCCGATCGACTTTGGCAAAGTGGAGCAAGTTGTCGAGGTGAATGAACAGCACCCTGGTGCGCTCGACATGTGCGCGGGACGCCGGAAACTGCAGGTCGGACAGTCTGATCGACGTCGTGGCCAATCGGGCAGTGCTCGGACGCATAGGGAGACTCAGGCTGCGGGTGAAACGGAAACCGGGCGACCGGGTTGATCCGGTCGCCCGGTCTGGTCCTGTGTACCGGGACGCGACAGGGCGTGGATCACTCAGCCAAGGTGTGCTTCGATCTTCTCCACAAGATATGCCTTGGGAACCGCCCCGACCACCGTATCCACGTGCTGTCCGCCCTTGAAGAACAGAATCGACGGGATCGACCGCACGTTGAACTTCATCGCGGTCTTCTGGCTGCTGTCGACGTCGAGCTTCGCGACCTTGAGTTTCTCGCCGTACTCGTCTGCGAGCTGCTCCACAACTGGTGCAACGATCTGACAGGGCCCGCACCACGCCGCCCAGAAGTCCACCATGGCCAGGCCTTGGTGCTGCTCGATCTCCTGGTCGAAGTCCGCGTCGGACACCGCTACAGGTTGTACTGCCATGACTTGCTCCCCTTCAGTTCTCTTCCAACATTCATGATCACCCACCGCCACATCGGCGGGGGACTCGTTCCGGAGGGCCTGTGACCATACCGTACCCGACCGTCGCCCACATCGGCGTTGCCGTGACCGACCTCGACGACGCGGTCGCGTTCTACCGCACCGTCCTGGGTCTCGAGCCCTCCCGTCCAGAAAGCGCCGATGGGGCCCAGATTGTTTCCGTCCGGTTCGGCGACGTGGACGTCGAGCTGCTGACGTCGGACGATCCGGACTCACCAATCGGGCGCTTCCTCGCCACCCGGGGACCCGGCATTCACCACGTCTGTTACCGTGTCCCAAATCTCGATGTTGCTCTCGATGCCTGTCGGTCGGCCGGCTACCGGCTCATCGACGAGACACCCCGAGGGGGCGCCGGCGGCCACCGCATCGCTTTCATCCACCCCAAGGCCACCAGCGGCATCCTCATCGAACTGACTGAGTGACCGGTCGCCGCCCGGGGCTACTGCTGGTTCTGCGGGCAGGCCCGCGACGGGTTCCCGATGGGCGCAAGATCGATTTCTTCGATCAGCCAACGCCCGGACCAGGGAACCAGCGTGAACGGCACGACCGCCCGACACCCCGCACGCGTCATTCTCGCCGCGACGCCCCGACGGTCTTCGTCGCCGGACACCGTCAGCGCTCCCGGTTCTCCCAATTCATACCTGTCGTGCCGGAGATACGTCGCGATCACCGTGAGGCGCTTTCGCAGCTCGTCCTGGTCCATGTACGTCGAGGCCGGTCCCCGCTTGTTCCCCCACAGGGTCCCCATCGTCCCAAGGTCGTTCCGGTTGGCGGCCGCGAGGAATTCTTCCACCACGACCGAGGGCTCGACCGGCACTGGCGCTCCTGACCCGCCGGTCGCACTGCAGGCAGGCGCCAGGAGCACGGCGGAGAGCACTATCTTTCTTGCTAGTCGGGACATAGGCCGTCGCTGAGGTTGACCGCCGAACTGTACACGGTACCAGGAGCCTGGGCAAGACAATGCGACTGTACATCAACGTCGACCATGTGGCGACCATACGCGAGGCACGACGCACCGACGAACCGAGCCCGGCACTCGC
>JBDHJO010000311.1:0-2314 GCA_039586875.1 Gemmatimonadota bacterium
GCGACAGTCACGTCTCGCGACCCTGCACTCTGCACCCGCCGTCCCCCCCCTTGCACCTTGCACCTTGCACTTTGCACCCGCTCGCGCTCGCCCTCACCGCTCCCGCAACACCTCCAACGCCGCCTCCAGCTCCACGTCGCGGCCCGCACGGAGATCCGCCGCGGTCGGGACCCGCCGAATGTCCGGCGCGATACCCACACTCTCGAACTGCCGGCCGTCGGGGAAGTACTCGCGCTTCGCACCCACGGCGACACCCATGCCGTCGCCCAGGTTGGTGACGTACGGTTGTCCCGTGCTGCCGGCGGTCGAGTCGCCGATCAGCACGGCACGCCCGTTGTCCTTGAACGGCATGGCGAAGTCCTCGCACGCCGAGTGGCAGCTTTCGTCCACGAGCAGCACGAGCCGGCCCGTGTAGAGCGAATCGGGCGGCAGGGTTTCGGCGGGCCATGCCATGTGCGCCCGCGCGAAGTCTCCGAACCCGGACCGGCCCCGCTCGGCATAGTACGAAAACAGCGCCATCCGCATCGGCGTCGACTCCGCCCACCAGCGCCACGGTCGGTCCATCAGGGCATTGATGAACGCGATCGGCGACGTGCCGCCCTCGTTGCCGCGCACGTCCACCACGAGCGCTTCGGCGTCACCCATCTCCTCCAGTAGCTCCAAAGCACGCTCCTGGTACCGCGGCGCATCCCACGAGGGAACGCGGATGTAGGCCACCTGCCCGTCCTCGAGCCACCGGCCCTCCGTGGCACGGCGCGGCCACTCCGGGGCGTCACGGCGGTCCACGTGCACGCGACGCCCGTCATCCAGCGTCAGGTCGTACTGCACGGGAAAGACCCAGCGTTGCCAGTGGCCGAAGAGCCGGCGACGGTGGAAGCGTTCGGTCGAGGACGGGAGGTACCGGCCCTGTTCGGCGTAGAAGGTGTCGATCGGCACGTCGTCCACGGCCGTGATGACGTCGCCTGCCGTCAGGTCCGGGTGGTCCGAGGCGACGATCACCCACTCTCCACCGAGGTGGCGCACCGTGTATCCGTGCACCCCGCCGGCGTCGGCGAGGAGCGCTCTGTCGCGGAATCCGGTGTGACTGTTGTTGAGCCGTGCCATGAAGGCCAACGAGGCGAGGGAGAAGCCCCGCCGGTCGGGCGCCGCCATCGCCTCGTCGAGGTAGGCGCGGAATGCGGTGTCGAGGTTCAGGCCGGCGAGGTCTTCGTCGTGCGCGAAGTAGAGCTGCACGGCCGCGTAGAGCCTGCCGGCGATGTACGCGCGCGTGGCGGGGTCGACGGTGGGGTCATAGGTGTCCTGCGCGGTGGTCGTCGTCGCGGTTAGCGCCAGCATTGCCGCGGTGGCGACCGCCACCGGTGTCAGGCCGAGCCGTGCCAGGTGACGGAGCATGGGGTTTCTCCAGGCCGAGGTGCGGATGAGGGTGCGTGTCCTGAGTTGGATGTAAGCGGAAGGGAAAAGGTTGACAATCGCGCGAGGGCGACGGTGAAGTCCCGCTGATCGTTAGAAGCGGTGCGTGTACGAGAGCTTGACCGTGCCGGTCCGCTGCCTGGTCACGAATCGGGAGCCGTCGTCCAGCCAGTTGTGATTGTACACGAGGTACAGATCCGATCCGGGAGTGATGATCCACCGCAATCGGCTGTTCATGCCGAGCAGGTTGCTCAGGTTGTCGTATTGCACCGTCGCCGAGAAGAGCAGCCAGGTCGTGACGTCGAGCGTCCCCCGGAACCGGCCGAGATCCGTCTTGAAGGCGCCTTCCTGCAGGTCCACGTCGGCGTGGACGTACTCCGGTGCCAGTTCGACGCCGGCCAGCGGGCGCACCGTCAGTTCGAGTCGATACTCGGTGCGCCGGCCCGACCAGAAGCCACCGGTCTCGACGCCGACTTCGGCCGACACTCTGCGGAACCGTGCCGTTTGCACGCCGGCATCGATCCACCAGTTGGTGTAGTCCCCGACAGGGATGATGATCGATCCGTCGCCCCTGATGTCGAACGGCTCGTCCAGCCGCTCGAAACCCCGCGAGACGTCGAGCGAGAGCTCGTCCCCCGACATGAAGCGAATCTCGAACGGCGTGAAGCGCAGCTCCTGGGTGAGCAGCCGGAAGTCGAGATCCATCAGGTGCTCGAACCAGACGCTCCACTCTACTTGCTGAATCAGGGTGCTGTTCTCGAATTGCGGAGCGAACCCGATCCTCGGGTTGACCCGCCTGAACCCGTTGCGGGGGGCGAAGCCAACGGCGGGATCGTAAGCACTCCCGAATTCGCGATATGAGACGTGCCCCGACCAGGGCTGGTTGGGGAAGTTGAGCCTGATG
>JBDHJO010000312.1:0-2313 GCA_039586875.1 Gemmatimonadota bacterium
GAGGCGCTCGGCTTCCCGTGCAACTCCCGGTGCCGACCGCTGCAGCGCTTGCGCCGCGTGCACGACGTCCTCGTATTCTGCCTTGCATCGTCGTCCGCTCGGAGCCCTCCACACTTTCACTCCTACCCGCACGCCCGGTGCAAGCTCCACATCCACGTTCCGGCGATCGAGCGTCACACGCCACAGGTATGCACGCCGTACCCCGGTAGTCGTGCTGTGGTCCAATAGCGCCTCGCCGACCGCGGACGCGACGTCGGGTGGCGCCAGCGCCTCGATGCGGAGGCTCACCCGCCCCTTCTTTCCGTGTGTCGGCCACACCTGGCAATCGACAGCCCCCGCATTGAACAACGCCTGCCTGAGCGGTTCGACATACTCCGGCGGCAGATCGTCCACATCCGCCGCCAGGACCTCGACCACGCCGGCTTCCTCGACCGCATCCGCGAGGATCAGACGCAACGCGTTCGGGTGCGTGTTCGGGTTCCGTGTTCCAGCCCCCCACGCACTTCCCACGACGCGCCAGCGCGCCGGCGGCGCTCCCCGCGACAGTACGCGCAGGAGTACGGCGCCCGTCGGCGTGGTGGCTTCGCCGGAGACCACGCTCTCCCCCGCCACTTCGAGCCCGGCCAGCAAGTCAAGCGTCGCCGGTGCCGGGACGGGCAGTGCACCATGCGCCGCATCGACCCAACCGCTTCCCAGCGCGACCGGCCAGTTGTACACCGCGTCCACCCCCAGCCGTGCAACCCCTTCGATGGCGCCGACAATGTCCATCACGGCGTCGATGGCACCCACTTCGTGCAGGTGCACCTTCCGAGGTTCGACCCCGTGGACCCGGCCCTCGATCTTGCCCAACAGGTCGAACGCCCGAATCGCCCTTTCTTTCACATCGGCATCGAGAGCCGCCGACTGCACGATGGCGATCAACTGCTCTACGGTGCGCCCGTGCCCATGTTCCCCATTGTTCCGGGGTTCCGGGATCTCGAAATCGACCTTGACTGCCCGCACGGCCGCCCGCTCCACGTCCGCAATGCGAACGCGGACGTCCGGGAACCCCAAACGCGCCGGGAGCCCCTCCAACCACGCCCGATCGAGGCCGGCCCCGATCAGTGCACCGAGGGTCATATCGCCGCTGATACCGGCAGCCGGATCCAGAATGGCTATGCGCATGGCACCAAGATCATAGCCAAGAAGTATCGGTTACGGTGCACGATATAGCCACCCCGACCCCGTATTGAACAGCACCACCCGCTCTCCCTGACGAATATGCCCCTGATCCAACAGCACGCGGAGCGCCGCCAGGGTCGCGCCCCCCTCGGGCGCCGCGTCGATGCCCTCTCCTTCCGCGATGACGGCGGTGTCGCGTTCGAGCTCCGCGTCACTCACGGCGACGGCCGCTCCGCCGGTTTCTCGGAGTGCCTGCAGAATGAGGGGACCCCCGAGCGGGTTGGGCACCCGCAGTCCTGACGCGACGGTCCACGGATCGGCCCAGGGCTCGGTGCGCGTCGCCCCGGCCGTGAATGCATCCACGACGGGCGCGCACCCACTCGACTGCACGCTGTACAGCCGCGGCACGTCACCGGTAACCCACCCGGCATCCCGCAACGCCGCGAAGGCGATCCACATGCCGATCAATCCGGTTCCGCCTCCGGTCGGGTAGATACAGGCGTCCGGAAACTCCCAGCCGAGTTGCTCCGCGACCTCCAAACCGAGGGTCTTCTTGCCCTCGATCCGGTACGGTTCGCGCAGCGTTGAAACATCGAAGGCACCCGTCTCCGACGCGTGCCCGCGCGCCGCGACGCCGCAGTCCCCGATGTGGCCATCGAGCAGATGAAGAGACGCACCGAACACCCGAATCTGTTCCAGGATCCGAGGCGGTGTCGTCCGTGGTGCGAAGACGTCGACCGGCACGCCAGCCCGCCGACCGTACGCACTCAGGGCAACACCGGCATTCCCGGCCGTTGGTGCCGCGAATGCGGTAGCGCCCCCAGCAGCGGCCCGCGTCACCGCACCCGACAGACCGCGCGCCTTGAAAGAACCCGTGGGGTTGACCGATTCATCCTTGATCCACAGGGACTCCACCCCCAATGCCTTGGCCAGGTGAGGAGCGTGAAGGAGGGGGGTGCCGCCCTCCCCCAGCGAGATCGGCCGCTCGCCCGGGCGGATCGGCATCCACTCCCGATACCGCCACATGCTCCACCCACGACCGCTCATGGCGGCCTTCAGATCTGCGGGCCACGAGCGGTGGTACCGAACCAGCCAGGGCGCTGCGCACGCCGAGCACACCGTCGGCAGACCGTCGGGTGCGGCGGTCGCATC
>JBDHJO010000313.1:0-2312 GCA_039586875.1 Gemmatimonadota bacterium
GAGCTCTATAACGCGGATCACTTCGTCGTCGCCAGCGGCTCGCGACCCTATCACCCTCCTGATGTGGACTTCTCCCATCCGCGGGTGCGGGACAGCGACTCGGTACTGCGGCTCGACTTCTCGCCGCGATCGATAACCATTTACGGCGCCGGGGTGGTGGGCTGCGAGTACGCATCGATTTTCGGTGAGCTCGGACTCAAGGTGAACCTTGTCAACACGCGCAAGCAGCTGTTGGCCTTTCTCGACGACGAGATCACCGATGCGCTCGGTTACCATCTGCGCAACCAGGGTGTCGTGATTCGCAACGACGAGGAGTACTCCCACGTCGAGCCGCTGGATGAGGGTGTCGTGCTTCACTGCAAGTCAGGCAAGCGCTTCAAATCGGATATCCTGCTGTGGGCCAACGGCCGTTCCGGCAACTCCCAGGACATGGGCCTGGAAGCGCTCGGGCTTGCGATCGATCACCGCGGCCATATCGCTATCAACAAGCACTACCAAACGGCGCAGAATCATATCTACGCAGTGGGTGACGGCGTAGGGCCGCCGAGCCTCGCCAGCGCGAGCTATGACCAGGGACGCTTCGCGGCCACCCACATTCTGGACGGTAAGGGCGGCACGATGCTGATCTCCCATATTCCGACCGGCATCTACACGCGGCCGGAAATCAGCTCCCTCGGCCCCACGGAGCACGAGCTCACCGAGCAGAAGGTTCCCTACGAGGTGGGGCGAGCCATGTTCCGCAGCATCGCCAGGGCGCAGATAACCGGGCACACGGTAGGCATGGTGAAACTGCTGTTTCACACCGAGACGCTGGAGATCCTCGGTATTCACTGCTTCGGGGAGCAGGCGTCGGAGATCGTCCACATCGGGCAGGCGATCATGTCCCAACCGGGCGAGGGCAATTCCCTCAAGTACTTCGTCGAGACCACCTTCAACTACCCGACCATGGCCGAGGCCTACCGGGTGGCGGCGCTGAACGGCTTGAATCGCGTGTTCTGAGAGTGGTGAACCCGCCAGCAGGGTTTAGACTTATAGATCGTTGCCTCGTGATCCCGGAGAGATCATCCCATGGCCAGTAGACCGCCTGGAGTCGGTAAGGCGTCCGCGTCGCACAAATCGCGCGGGGAGCTGCTCCAGGAGATCGCGCAGCTCGAATGGCGCGCGGCCAAGCTGAACCAGCGCTCCACGCTGCTCCAGGGGGCGCTGGATGCCATGCACGACGGCCTCGCCGTGTTCGATGCGAACCTGCAGCTGGTCGGTTGGAACCGGCGTTTCCTCGAGCTGACAGACCTCCCGTTGAAGACCGTCGAGGCCGGTATCAGCGCTCTCGATCTGACCAGGCACTACGGCAGGCGCGGATTCTACGGCGACGTGGACACGGAGGCTCACGCCCGGGAGAAATTTGAGGCACTGTCCGGTGCACAACGACCCCTGCGCGGGCGCCTCGAGTTTCCCGGCGGCCGTACCGTGGAGATCCGACGCTCAAACCTCCCGGACGGTGGATACCTCTCGGTCTACACCGACGTAACCGATACAACCCGCATCCAGCGCGCGCTGGCCGAGAAAACCGGCCGGCTGGAGCGGGCCGAAGGACTACTGACGGGCGCCATCGAATCCCTTCCGGACGGGTTCCTGCTCTGGGATGCCGACGATCGGCTGGTGCTGGCGAACCGCGCATATCGGGAGAGCCAGGCGCAGGGCGTCGCGCCGGCCACGGTGGGGGCACGGTTCCCGGAGGTCCTGAGAGCCCGGGTCAGCAGCGGGGCGGTCGTGCTGGCTGGAGAGGACCCGGAGACCTACATCCGTGAGCGCATGGCGTCCCATCAGCGGGCCGATGGTGAACCTGTGGAGCAGCAGATCTCCGACGGGCGCTGGATCGAGATTCGTGAGCAGCGCACCCATGGGGGCGGCATCGCGCAGTTTCGCCGGGATATCACGGCACGCAAGCACGCCGAGGAGGAGCTCGCGGTCCATCGCGAGCGACTGGAGGAGATCATCGAGGAGCGTTCGAAGGAGCTCGGGGAGGCCCAGCGGGAGCTGGTCCGCAGCGAGCGGCTGGCCGCTATCGGCCAGCTGACCGGCACCGTCAGTCACGAGCTGCGCAATCCTCTCGGCACCATTCGATCGTCTTTCGCCATCGTCGGCAACCATCTGCAGTCGAGCCATGGACCGGTGGCGCGGGCGCTGGAGCGCATCGAGCGCAACATCGATCGCTGCGTCACCATCATCGACGAGCTGCTCGCGTATACCCGGGTGCGGGACGTGCACCTGGAGCCGGTGGCGATCGATGAGTGGCTGACGGAATTGGTGAT
>JBDHJO010000314.1:0-2306 GCA_039586875.1 Gemmatimonadota bacterium
AGTCGGTTCTGTCGGCATTCCTCGGATGGTGCGCCGCCCTGGACGGGGACAGCGACGGGGTGCCGAACGATGAGGACTGCGCGCCGGGCAATCCGGACGCCTGGGCGATCCCCACACCGGCGAGGAATCTCCGCGTGGGTACTTCGTTCCTGCAGTGGGAGGCTCCGGTCGATCCCGGGGGCAGCCCGGTGCTGTACGACGTGCTGCGCAGCGGCGACCCGTCGGAGTTCGGCTCCGCCTCGTGCATCGAGCCGGGCCAAACGGACCCGCTGGCCATCGACACCGGAGCACCTGAGCCGAACGAGCTGTACTGCTACCTCGTTCGCGCCCATAACGATTGTGGCGGCACGCTCGGCGTCGATTCGCAGTCGACACCCCGTGTCGGCACGGCGTGCCCGTAGGGCGGAGGGTTCGGTCATGTGCAAGCCCGGTCGGATCATCGGCATCCCTCTCGCAGTCATGTTGCCGGTCTTGGCGAGCGCCGCAGTCGACGTCGTTTCTGATCGTGCCGTACGAGCGGAGCGGCCCGTCGAGCGGGAAGACAAAGCGCTGCGCTACCGCATCACGGCGAGCAAACCGCGTCTGAACCGACGCCTGATGGCCCCTCCGACACGCTTCGTTCAGGGCGTCCCGTCCGAGCCGGTCGATTCGATGTGCTGGAACGGCGAGGGCTCGGTCCCGATCGAGGGCAGCATCGTCGTGGACGTGATGCCGATGCGCAATGTCGGTCGCATCGCCGCCGAGTGGACCGACGAGAACGGTGAGTGGAGTTACAAACAGAAGCGCTTCACCCATCCCGATCACCACTCCTCGGGTGTGCGGATCGGACCGTCGGTGACCCGGATCGACACGATCATCAACGAGGGCATCGCCCACAACGTCTACCTGCACGGCGACACGGCGGCCGGGATGCCGGTCATGCCGACGACGTTCACCTACCTGGCCACTTGGGGGCCGGCTCACGTGATCCACAACGGCGAGGTGTTCCGCAACCCGTTCGAGATCCCTGCACCGCTCTGGCTCGGGCATCTCATGGTCACCGAAGGCGTGCGCCGCTCCGACGGCACCGTGCGCACGCTGAGCGACGAGATCTACAATCCGTCGCACGCCGCCGAGGGCGCGGTGGAGCAAGGCGACCTCGAGGTCCACCTGACCTTCCACGACGACCTGTTCCCCGTGACCGGCAACGTCCCACCACCGTTCTCGTTCTTCTACCACCTGGTGTTCGAGGACGTGCAGATCGAGATCCTCCAAGGCGACGGCGAGGAAAGCTCCGGTTTCTAGCCCGCGTGGTCCTGAGTGCGTGCCGGTCAATATCGTCTAGAATCCGGGACGATCCATCATCCGTGAGGGGGTTTCGGCATGCTGCACCGGTCTCGTGTTCTGCAGACGTTCGGGCTGATCCTGTTGGGAGCGAGCGCCCTGCAGGCCGGGGTCCTCCACGTCGAGCGCCCGGACGCCATGCAGGTCTACTTCCTCACCGACGTCGATCGCCTCGGCGACCGTGTGCGCGTGCTGTACCACACGCTGCCGTCGCTGGAGCAGCAGACCCGCGACGACTGGACCGTGAATGTGTACGTCGCGGAGCTGCACCCGGACGGCTCAGTGAAGCAGCAGCGGCTGGTCAGCAGCCAGCGACGCTACGGCGCGTTGCTGCTGCGACGCGGCCACGACGAGGTGTTCCTGATCCCCGCACCCGGCCCGCCCGGGTCGGGGCAGGCTCAGCTGCTGGAGGTGCGGTCCACGCGGGACGGTTCGGTGCGCTCCTCGGTCGAGCCGGACGTGCTGCCGAACGTGCAGCTGGGCTCCGGTAACATCGGCCCCACCGACGATGGCAACCTGATCGTCGTCGGTGTCAGCACGACCGGCTCCCGCGGCGAAGCAACCGGCATCGTATGGCACAAGCTGTCCGCGGAGGGCGAGATCCTGGGCAAGGGAGAGTACGAGAACGGCGGCGCCAGGGTGGGCTACCACGGTCTCTTCCCCGCGCGGGACGGCGGTGTCGGCCTCACGGTGGGCACGTCGGTCTCGCGGGAGGTCGAGCGACTGCCGACCGACATCGACAATCCGGTCAAGCGGACGGTCGACGGCCGTACCGTCGAGGCCGAGGTCCACTCGGAGACTCGCCTGCTGCTCGCGGATGCGAAGGGTCGCCTCCTGAAAGTCTCGGAGGCGGTGGAGCGCACCTTCATGTGGGACTTCCGGATGCCCCAGGACGTCCCGCCGGAGAAGCAAGTGCAGCTGACCGCCGAGAACATGCGACTCCAGGAGGAGATCGGCCTGGAGTACGGCATGCGCATCATCGA
>JBDHJO010000315.1:0-2303 GCA_039586875.1 Gemmatimonadota bacterium
CGCAACCACATCCGCACCGTCGCAGGGCTTGCCGAGGCGGAACTGGCGGCCATCTGCGACCTGAGTTCCGGGGTGCGCGAAGCGGCCGCGCGACAATATCCGGGCGCGCTCGTGACAGCAGATGTTGCCGAAGCACTCGCAGCCGCCGATGCCGTCGTGGTGGCCACACCGGCCGCCAGCCATGCGGAGTTGGCACTTCAAGCCATTGCGAACGGGCTCCCGGTCCTGGTGGAGAAGCCGTTTGCCCTCTCCGCGGCGGACGCTCGATCCGTCGTCGAGGCGGCGGAATCGAACGACGTGCCGGTGATGGTGGGTCACCTGCTCGTCTTCCACCCGGCCGTGGAACGGCTCAAGGCCATGTTGGAGGGTGGGGAGCTCGGGACTCCTTACTATCTGTACAGCCAAAGGGTGAATCTTGGGCAGGTCCGACCCGACGAGAACGCCTTGTGGAGTTTCGGGCCGCATGACATTTCGGTGGCACTCGAATTGCTGGGGGAGAATCCCGTCAAGGTGTACGCGCACGGGCGCAGTTATCTCCAACCCGGGATCGAGGACGTCGTGTTCATGACGATGGAGTTTGCGTCGGGGATCATGGCTCACGTGCAGATGTCGTGGCTCGATCCCCGCAAGGAGCGACGCCTTACGGTGGTGGGGTCCCGCAGGATGGCAGTGCTGGACGACATGGAAGCACGCGAGAAGCTGCGCGTCTACGACAAGGGGGTGGATCGGCCGCCCGAATACTCGTCCTACGGCGAGAGCCTGGCGGTCCGGGAGGGCGACATCACGATTCCACGGATTCCGAACGTCGAGCCACTGAGTGCCGAACTTCGCCATTTCGTACAGGTGGCGCAGCGGACGGCGCGGGCACGAGTCGATGGACGGCACGGGCTCGTCGTTGTGGAGATCCTCGAGGCGGCGTCCCGGTCGCTCAGAGAGGGCGGGGCCGGGATCGAGCTACCGTCGTCCATTACTTCTGGAGTTGATGCATGAGCACCGAGAAAAAGCTGCTGGACAAGGCCAGCGATCGATCTGCCCTGTTCGGCGTCGTAGGCCTTGGATACGTGGGGCTTCCGTTGGCGGTAGAAGTCGCGGAGGCCGGGTATCGAGTGCTGGGATTCGATCTCAAGCAAGCGGTCGTCGATACGATCAACGCTGGCACGTCGCATATCCAAGACGTGCCGACGACTCGGCTGCAGCCGCTCGTCGAGTCCGGGCACATCTCGGCCACGAGCGATATGGCGCGCCTGCGTGAGGTGGACGTCATCTCGATCTGTGTGCCGACACCGCTCTCCAAGACCAAGGACCCTGACGTTTCGTATGTGTTGGCTGCCGGCGAGGCGGTGGCGCAGTCGGTGAGAGCCGGACAGATCGTGGTGCTGGAAAGCACGACGTATCCCGGAACGACACGGGAACTGCTCCTTCCGCGGATGGAGAGTAAGGGCCTCGCAGTTGGAGAGGACGTCTTTCTGGCCTTCAGTCCCGAGCGCGTGGATCCCGGCAACCCAACATGGCAGACGCGAAACACGCCGAAGGTCGTCGGCGGGGTTACGCCAGCCTGTCTCCGTGTTGCTGTTGCATTGTACGAGCCGGTGTTCGATACGTTGGTGCCGGTCTCGTCGCCGGAGGCAGCGGAGCTTGTGAAACTGCTCGAGAACACCTTCCGCAGTGTCAACATCGGCCTGGTCAACGAGATGGCCATGGTGTGCGACCGACTGGGGGTCGACGTGTGGGAGGTGATCGATGCTGCGGCAACCAAGCCATTCGGCTTCATGAAGTTCACGCCGGGCCCGGGGCTCGGTGGTCACTGCATACCAATCGACCCGCACTACCTCGCCTGGAAGATGCGCGCGCTCAACTACAAGACGCGGTTCATCGAGGTTGCGGGCGAGGTGAACTCGGAGATGCCGTCCTTCTGGGTGCGGAAGGTCGCGGAGGGGCTCAACGAAGATGCCAAGCCGGTCCGCGGCTCGAAGGTCCTCGTGATCGGTGCCGCGTATAAGAAGGACATCGATGATGTACGTGAGAGTCCTGCACTGGACATCATCCGGTTGCTGTTGCAGCAGGGGGCGGATGTCTCCTACCACGATCCATTTGTGCCACATCTCGAAGAAGATGGGATCGACCTGAACAACGTCGCGCTGGATAACGCGGTCGTTCAGTCCGCGGATTGTGTGGTGATAGCGACGGATCATACGCAGCTGGACTATCAGTTACTCGCTTCTGCGCGGCGAGTCGTCGACACGCGTAACGCGATCAAGAACAGGGTGAAGCAATGAAAGTAGCGGTGGTTGGGACAGGGTATG
>JBDHJO010000316.1:0-2298 GCA_039586875.1 Gemmatimonadota bacterium
AAGAGGGCACGGTCGACTTCGGCACCGGGAACCTGTGTGCCAACTGCCACCAGGGCCGAGTGCTCAGCCCGCGTCCGGAGATTGACGGCGCCGACGTGCTCATCGAGTCGTCGCGCTACGGCTACCACCATGGCCCGCAGGCGCAGGTGGGGAGTGCCGTGGGTGGTTTCCCGTTCGACGGGACGCTCACGATTCCGAGCGAGCCGGGACCGCACGGAAGCGCCACCGCGAATCCCGACGGGTGTGTCACCTGCCACATGGCGGCGACGTACGGCAACCAGGCCGGTGGACACACCTGGGGGATGACGTACGCGTACCACGGAAGTCCCGCCGTGCTCCTGACCGGGTGTGGAGGGTGTCACGACGAGAGTGACGACGCGCTGCACGCGAAGATCGAGGACCTGGAAGACGCGGTCGAAGCGGACATGGCCACACTGCTCGCGCAGCTCCGGGCGATCGGGATCATCTCATCAAAGGTGGATGCCGAAACCGGCGATACGTCGACATCCCGGGTGGGCGGCACCTGGCCGGCCAATGTGGCCGCCGCAGCCGTCAACTGGCAGATGATCGACGAGGATCGCAGCAAGGGCGTGCACCACCCGACCTTCGTGAAGTCGCTGTTGAAGAACACGATCGAGGAGATGGCGAATTTCGTGCCCTAGTGCATGACGACCTCGAACGGAACCGCGGGCGGTGGGGTTTCCCCACCGCCCGTTTTCGTGCTCAGGCTAGAGGCTGAATGAGAATCCCACCGAGAACTGCGTGGTCCGGATGCCCTGGAACTGCGCCAACGGCGTCGGCCCGGTCAGGAATCCCACGCCGGCCCGTATGGCGCGCCGGCCCGCGATCGGCGGGAGCCACACGCCCGCCTGCAGCGTCACCCGCGGCTCCCAGTCGAGGTCGTTGTCCAGCTCGACGTCCACACTGCCGTAGGGACGCACGGGTCCGGGTCCCTCGGGCTGACCGAGCTGGGTACCGACACGGATCGCCCAGCGACCTGACTCCTTGGGGTGCACGAGATACGCCCACCGCACATTGGTGTAGACTGCCGCGAACGGCAGCACCTGGAGATAGGCCATCCCATCGAGCGCGTCGCGCGCGAAGTTGACGCTGACGGCCGTGGTGTCGACCTCACGCTGGTACTCGTCGCCGAGATGGCTCGAGGTGTGGAAGTATCGGATCCGGAACCAGTGGTCCCCGCGGTGCCAGACCAGCGGCAGGGCGACGACCCAGTCGGTCCCGATCATCACGCGCCGGATCACCTGCAGGCCGAGCCGGGCGAACACCGCAGCCTCGACGCCGACCACCAGAGCATCATCGAGCCCACGGCCCGCCAGGCGATAGACGGGAATGCCGGCCCCGATGGCGACCGCCAACTCGACCCCCTCGTCCAACGCGGTCGGACTCCGGGTGACCGCCACGGCCTCGGCCTTGCTCTGGGGGTCGCGGGGGCCCGCGTACATGAGGGGGAGGAGGGACCGGTCCGGGAACAACCGGCTCTCGTCTTGCGCGCCGAGCGGACCGGGCACGGCCACGAGCAGGATCAGCGACCACCGCGTCATCCTCCGCCACCCGATCATGCGCCCCTCACCCGTGGTTGGCCCGGTTTGCACTTCCTAAAGGAATCTACACGCGGAATCGGACGTCGCCGGGGGAGTGTGAGCATACCTTCATCCCCGGATGCCGCCGGCTGCTGCCGGCGAACCCCGCAGCGATCTCGTGGAGGATGTCAGCATGTTCCGGAAGGCCCTCAGTGTCCTGCTCGTCGGCGTGAGCCTCGCAGCCTGCCAACCCCCCGACTCGACGGTCACGGACGACCAGCGCACGGCGCTCACCGCCGAAGTGAACCAGACACTGGCAGATCTGTTCACGGCGATGAACGGCCGGGACGGCGAGGCGGTCCTGAGCTTCTACCGGGACGACCCGGACCTCGCGTACGTCGGGTTGCTCCAACCGATCATCGGCAAGGACACGTTCGGCCAAATCGTCGGCCAATGGTATCGGCAGAATCCCGGCGTGAGCTTCGAACACCAGGTGATGCACGTGCAGATCCTGAGCCCCACCGTGGCCGCGACGTTCACCGTCGGCAGTTCCAGTGAACGGCCGAGCATCGCCTGGACCCACGTCCTGGTGCGCGGCGAAGACGGGCAGTGGAAGATCGTGCACGAACACGAAGCGTGGCCGGAGGGCGAGGCGCCGGAGATGGGGACGCATCCGGGAATGTGAGAGGAGTGAAAAGTGAAAAGTGAAACGTCCCCGCTTTTCACCGTTCACCTTTAACTTTTCACTTAGAATTCA
>JBDHJO010000317.1:0-2282 GCA_039586875.1 Gemmatimonadota bacterium
CCACCGGCCTTCCCGAGGCTCATGAACATCTCGAACGGCTGGCCGCGGTCGTCTTCCGTGAGGGTTACGTACAGGGTGCCCATCGGCGTCTCGATGCGGCGGGTGGTGCCCCGCAGCAGTTCGGGCCGCGACCGCTTCGCGCGACGCTGCAAGTTCTCGGACTCGACCTCATGCAGGCGCTTGCGCGTGATCTGCAGCTCGGCTTCGAGCTCGGCAATGGTCGCCTTGAGCTCAGGGACTTCCTGCCGGTCCGCGATCTCGCCCCCGCTTCCCGCCTGCTCCTTCACCTTCTTGGCCGTCTTGCCGGTGGAGAGGACCTGCATGTCACGGCTGCCGTCCCGATACACCGTCACGCCCTTGCAGCCGAGCTGGTGCGCCATCTCGTAGATCTCGCGCACGTAGTCCTCGGTGGCCTCGTTGGGGAAGTTGCATGTTTTGCTGATGGCGCTGTCGGTGAATTCCTGAAACGCCGCCTGCATGCGGATGTGCCACTCCGGCGATACGTCGTGCGCCGTGACGAACACGTCCTGCCATTGCTGCGGCACTTCCGGGAAGTGGATGTGGCCCTCCTCGGCAATGCGCTGCACGAGCTCCTCGGAGTACCATCCTTCGCGCTTCGCAATGGCCACGAAGTCCCCGTTGACGTCCGGCATCAACACGCCGGCCTGATTCCGCATGAACGCCACGGCGAACAGCGGCTCGATGCCCGAGGAGCAACCGGAAATGATCGAGATCGTTCCTGTAGGTGCCACCGTGGTCAGGTTGCAGTTCCGGACGCGGCGTTCCGGCCGGATGCGCTCGCCGTCGGCGCCCCGGGCGCAGGTCGTGTCGGGCCCCCAGATGCTCTGCTCCCACTCCGGGAAGACCCCCCGCTCGGCAGCCAGCCGCTCGCTCTCGACCCTGGACTCCTCGTCAATGAACTGCATGAGGCGGCGACCCCATTCGATCGCCTCCTCCGAGTTGTACGGGACGCCCAGCCGCAGCAGGAAGTCGGCCCAACCCATCACGCCGAGGCCGATCCGGCGGATCCGGTTCGCGAGCTCGGTGATCTCCGGCAGCGGATACCGATTGACGTCGATGACGTTGTCCAAGAAGTGCGTGCAGAGATGCACGGTGCGGCGGAGTCCGTCCCAATCGACCTCGCCGTCACGCACAAACGCCCCCACGTTGATCGAGCCCAGGTTGCAGACATCGTACGGCAGCAACGGCTGCTCACCGCACGGGTTGGTCGCCTCGTAGCTCCCCAGATGGGGTACCGGGTTGAATCGGTTCGCCTGGTCGATGAAGAACACGCCAGGCTCTCCTGTCTGCCACGCGCCGTGCACGATCTTCTGGAACACTTCGCGCGCATCCAGTTGCCCAACACACTCGCCCGAGCGCGGGTGGATGAGATCGTACGACTCGCCGGTCTCGACGGCCGCCATGAAGGCGTCGGTCACGGCAACCGAGATGTTGAAGTTGGTGACCTTCGTGATGTCGGTCTTGCACTCGATGAAGTCGATGATGTCCGGGTGGTCGACGCGCAGGATTCCCATATTCGCGCCGCGCCGGGTTCCCCCCTGCTTCACGACCTCGGTGGAGGCGTCGTAGAGCGACATGAAGGACACGGGCCCTGAGGCGACCCCCATCGTCGACCGCACGACGTCGTTCTTCGGGCGGAGCCGTGAGAACGAGAATCCGGTACCGCCACCAGATTGGTGCACGAGCGCCATGTGGCGCAGGGTGTCGTAGATGCCGCTCTCTTCGTTGGCGAGGGCATCGTCAACCGGCAACACGAAGCACGCGGACAGCTGCCCGAGGGGCCGACCCGCATTCATCAGGGTCGGGCTGTTCGGCATCCAGACCCGCATGGCCATGAGGTCGTAGAACGCCTGGGCCAACTCCGCGACCGCCCCCGGCGTGGCGCCATAGCCAGCGTCGGCAGCCGCGATGGTCGTCGCGACCCGGCGGAACAGGTCCTGCGGCTCCTCGGTCGGCTCGCCGGCGTCGTCCTTTATGAGATACCGACGCCGGAGTACGGTTCGCGCATTGTCCGAGAGCTGTGGTTCCTGCCAAACTCCGCCGTTGTCACCGATGGCCATGGTCTGCCCTGCCCGAGCTGAACGTGAGATCCAATACTGCAATGTAGTCGCTGATGACGGACGCGGTGGCGAGGACCCATCGCGAATCGACGTGCGCGGCCAACGAAGGTAGAAAGTGCCCCGCGGCGGTGCAAGTGCTGGCGGACTCCACCGTGCCGCGCGGATTTTCTGTATTCACATCACAAATATGCTCAGGTGCTG
>JBDHJO010000318.1:0-2280 GCA_039586875.1 Gemmatimonadota bacterium
CCGACGACTGGCTCGGGGAGCGGGGATCCTTCGAGCTGTATCGGGAGGCTGTACGCCAATACCCGGAGCGCTGGGACGCCTGGCTTCTCTACGCCGACTACCTGTGGCACGAGGGAGGGTTCCACGTCGACGACGGCCGTTCGATGGCCGTAGCGGGGTTCAACCGGGCGCTCGCGCTGGACTCGCTCGGTCATTCCGAGCCGTGGCAGCACCTTCAGGAGCACTATCGGATGACTCGGGATGCCGAGAGCTACGCTCGGCTGCCGGAGCAGCATCGCAGCAGCTACAGTGACTACGTTCTGGCGATGCAGGCGGACACGGGACTGGACGCCGCGGTGTGGGCGCAGTTCGAGGGTGAGCGGATCCCGTACCACATCAGAGGCTACCGAGACGCGATCGCACGCGGCCAGGGCAGAGAAGCGAATGCCCATCTCGATTCAATCTTCTCGCAAGAGGCTTATCAGTATGTGAATCACGCCGTGTTCGATCTTCAGGCCTCGGGTGCGGGGTACGAGATGGCGGATCGGCTCGTCGGATTTCTTGAGGAGCGAGCCACAGCGGGGGATCCGAACGCGGCGACGATCGCCGGCATCTACTGGCTGAATCGAGGCCGCCCGCATCGTGCCACGCCACTTCTCCGGATTGCCTCGCAGCCACCGCGTCTTTGCGGTGGACGCCTCTGCTTCCTCCCTGTCCTCTGGATGCAGGTGGGTGCGTTTTCCGGTGCCGATCCCGATGAGGTCGGCAGGATTCGTGACTCCCTGCGCGTCGCACATGCGGTGCTGGATACCGTGAGCTATGCCGACCTGGGACCGGGGGAGCAGGCCGCGTTCCGGCACCTCCTGCACGAACGGTTCTGGGCAGTCATCTTGGATCATGTACAAGGACGCACCGAGGATCTCGAGATCACGGCGCGCATCGCGCTTTCGGCCGCGGAAGTAGTCGGTGATCCCCGCAAACAGCATGAACCCGGATTGATCTCGGCGTTCCTGGACGCCGTGGTGTTGGCAAATGCCGACGACCCCGGTGCCCTCGGAGCGGTGCAAGCAGCCGATTCGGCGCTCGGCATGCGGATGACCCTCCGAAGCCAGATGGCGTGGATCCTCATCCTGGCGCAACTGTATGACCGGGCCGGCGATGCAGAGAAGGCACTGGCGGTGATCCGAAGGCAGGGGATGGTCTTCGGTGAGGAGTACGTCCACCTGCTTCCGGCTCGCCTCCTCCAGCGCGCGCGCCTGGCCGCAGAGCTTGGCCTGACTGATGAAGCAACCCAGGCGTACAACCATTACCTCACCCTGCGCTCCGATCCCGAACCGGGGATCGAGAAGCAGGTTGCAGCGGTGCGGGCGGAGTTAGCCGCGGTGGTTGGAGAGCGTCAATAGTCTGTTCGCCCGTTGCCCGTTGCACACCCCCTTGCACCTTGTACCTTGCACCTTGCACCTTGCACCTTGCACCCTACTCTGCACTCTGCACCCTAGTACCCTGCACCCCAACCCGCATATCACAACGCCATGCCCAAGACCCTCCGCACCATCGCCATCGTCGTCGCCACGATCCTGCTCGTCGCGGTCGTCGCATTCGCCGCGCTCTTTGTCGTGGGCGGGCGCAAGATCGCGAAACCGCTCGACGTGCACGCGGTCGCCGTGACGCTGCCGACCGATTCACTCTCACTTGCCGAGGGCGCGCGGCTCTCGATCACGCTGGGTTGCAACGACTGTCATGTGAGCAACTACGCGGGGCAGGTGATGATCGACGCCCCCGTGTTCGCGGTGCTGCCCGCGCCGAACCTCACGCGCGGTACTGGTGGCGTCGGGGGCGCGTACACGGTCGCCGACTGGGAACGGGCCATCCGACACGGTGTGAACCGCGACGGCCGGCCGCTCATGATCATGCCGTCGGTGGACTACGCCCACCTGACCGACGAGGACGTCGCGCGGCTGATCGCGTACCTGCAGACCGTGATGCCGGTCGACAACAACCCGGGGGAGCGCCGCGTCGGGCCCATGGGTCGTGTGGCCAGCGTGTTCGGATTGGCCGGCCTCTTCACGGCGTACGCCATCGATCACGACGCCCTGCACCCGGCCACCGTGGACCGTGGTGTCACCGCCGAGTACGGCCGGTACCTGACGAGCGTGTGCGTCGGCTGTCATCAGCCGGACTTCGGCGGTGGTGAGATGGCGGGCGCGCCGCCGGATGCGCCGCCGGCTTCGAACATCACGCCGGCTGCTCTAGGCGGCTGGTCACTTGACGACTTCGTGGGGGCGATGCGTACGGGTGTGC
>JBDHJO010000004.1:0-52671 GCA_039586875.1 Gemmatimonadota bacterium
TCCGGCAGCGCTCCGGTCCATCGGCGCTTCAGGCGCCATGCCGAACCCGAAATCCTCCGCGCGGCTGCCACGGTGCGGGCGAAGTTCCCCAAGACACGAAAGAACACCGCCGGATACGCGCTCGATCACTTCCTCGACACTCGGCAGCTCCTCGATCTGTTCATCGGTTCGGAGGGCACGCTCGGCATCGTGACCGAGGTCGATCTCACGCTCGACCCGCGACCCGCGTGCGTATCCAGCATCCTCGTGGCCCTACCGACCCTCGACGCGCTCCAACCTGCGGTGGAGGCCGTACGCACCTTCGACCCCGCGGCAATTGAATTCCTCGACAGTTCGTATCTACGGATTGCCGAATACGACGCCTTCGCGACCGAGCAATGGGCCGGCGCCTTGTTGATCGACTTCGAGGGCGATGGCGAACAGGTCGGTGCCACGGCACAGGACGCGGCGGGGGCCGCCGGCGGCTTCGGCATCACCACCCGTGTTGCGAACACCCCGGACGAGCGGGAGCAGTTGTGGGCGCTGCGTCATGCAGCCAGTCCCGTCCTGTCCCGACTGCCGGATACGAGACGATCGCTCCAGATCATCGAAGACGGCTGCGTGCCGCCGGCCCAACTCGGCACCTACATCACGGCCGTGCACGCGATCGCCGACGACCTGCATGTGCCAATCGTGGCGTTCGGCCACGCGGGTGACGGTCACCTGCACGTCAACGCCCTGGCGGACATCACCGACCCGCGCTGCGTAGCCACGCTTGGCGAGCTCCTCCACCAGGGTACGCGGCTCGCCATCGAGCTCGGCGGTACACCCAGTGGCGAGCATGGGGACGGTCGTCTTCGCACGGGTGGTGTCGCGGACCTCTACGGCCCGGAAATCCTGCGCCTCTTTCACCACACCAAGACCGCGTTCGATCCGGCCGGGATTCTCAATCCTGGCGTGATCATCACAGAGGACGCCGACCCGGTACTCGCCGACCTCAAGGTCGGCACCGAGGCGACGGTGATTCCCGACGACGTGGCCGGCGCACTGCGCGCAGTCGAGCGCTCCGGTAACTGGGGCGTATCCCGCTTGGAGTTGCCTGACGCCAGCCCTCCCCCCTAATTCCTTATATACGCTCGGCAGCAACCCCTCGACATGGCGCCCTTCATCCCCGCCTGACCACCTATGCGACCGTATCTCGACCTCCTGCAGCTCATACTCGACACCGGCGCCGTCAAGGAAGACCGAACCGGGACCGGCACCACCAGCATCTTCGGCCATCAGATGCGCTTCGACCTCCAGACGGGGTTCCCGCTGGTGACGACCAAAAAGGTCCACCTGAAGTCCATCATCCACGAATTGCTCTGGTTCATCCGCGGGGAAACCAACGTGCAGTACCTCCGGGACCATGGCGTCACCATCTGGGACGAGTGGGCGGACCCGGAAGGCAATCTCGGACCCATCTATGGCGCACAGTGGCGATCGTGGCCGGCGTCCGACGGGACGACGATCGATCAACTTGGTCGCGTCATCGATCACATCCGGTCGAATCCGGACTCGCGACGCCATGTCGTGAGCGCCTGGAACCCCGCCGACCTGCCGCGGATGGCGTTGCCGCCGTGCCACATCCTCTTCCAGTTCTACGTGGCCGACGGGCGCCTGTCGTGTCAGCTCTACCAGCGAAGCGCCGATGTCTTCCTCGGCGTGCCGTTCAACATCGCGTCCTATGCCCTTCTGACCCTCATGGTGGCGCAGAGCACCGGGCTAGCACCCGGCGAGTTCATCCACACCTTCGGCGACGTCCACCTCTACCGCAATCACGTCGAGCAGGCGAGGGAGCAGCTCAGTCGGACACCGCGCCCGCTGCCAACGATGTCATTGAACCCATCCGTCACCTCCGTCTTCGACTTCACCTACGACGACTTCCGACTGGACGGCTACGATCCCCATCCACGGATCGCCGCGCCGGTGGCCGTGTGATCCTCTCGCTAATCGCCGCCATGTCCGAAAACCGGGTGATCGGACAGGACGGTGCGCTCCCCTGGCGGCTGCCCCTGGACATGCGCCACTTCAAGGACCTCACGACCGGACACACCGTGATCATGGGACGCAAGACGTTCGAGACGCTGCCGGCGGCATTGCCGAACCGTCGCAACATCGTCATGACACGCGACGCGTCGTACCACCCGGACGGTGCGGAGGTTGCTCGTTCCCTCGACGACGCGCTGCAGCGTGCTGCCGGGGACGACGAGGTGTTCGTCGCCGGCGGCGGTGAAGTGTATCGTCTCGCCCTCCCCCGAGCCGACCGGCTTTATCTCACGTTCGTGCACGTTTCGGTGGACGGCGACACACACTTTCCTCCGTTCGATGATCGGCAGTGGCGCCTCGTACGAGACGAGCGACACGAGCCCGACGATCGGCACGCGCATGCGTTCAGTTTTCGCACGTACGAGCGCGACACACCTCTCAACGACGACGTGTAGGCCACGACGACATCGGTCGTCGAGCGTTGTGACGACCACCATCGACCATCATCACGTCATCCGAAGTTCAAAAAAACTATTGCGCATCGGCACATCATTTCGTATCGTGTTGCGCAACACACACTTCCAATGGCATTGCTTTGCGCATAGGGCTCGCATACAACCAGCGACCGGACGACGTTGTGGCAGACCACGACGGCGAGCGTCGCACTACCTTCGAGCCTCTCTCCGATGCGTACGTCGAGTGGGATGACGACGAGACGATCAGTGCGGTTGCGAACGCGTTGTCCGTCTTCGGTGAGGTCGTGCGCCTCGAAGCGATCGGTGATTTCCCCTCGCGTCTCCGCGACGCGGAGATCGACTTCCTGTTCAACATGGCGGAGGGCACGCACGGTCCGAACCGCGAAGCCCACGTCCCGGCGATTGCAGAGTTCTTCGACATTCCCTACCTGGGCAGCGATCCGCTGACCCTCGGACTCTCCCTGCACAAGGTCCGCGCCAAGGAGGTCTTCCAGCAGCGCGGGATCCCCACGCCGGCATATACGTGGCTCGCGAGTGTGGACGACTTGCCGATACTGGCGAACGGCCAGCGGTATCCCGTGTTCCTGAAACCCGCGTGGGAGGGATCGTCGAAGGGCATTGCGGAAGCCAACTATGTGGAAGACGCCGAGCGTGCGCAGGCGCAAGCTCGCCACTTGCTGACGACCTACCAGCAGCCAGTGCTGGCCGAAGCGTATCTCCCCGGCGACGAGTTCACGGTCGCCATCCTCGGCAACGGCCGCGACGCACGTGCCTTGCCGATCATCCGCTATCGATTCGAAGGGTTGCCGGCCGAGGCACTTCCGATCATGGGCTACGAGGCCAAGTGGAAGTGGGACGTCCCGGACAACCCGCTCGAGATCCTCGAGTGTCCGGCCCAGGTCGACGGCTTGACCGCTGACGGCATCGTCGAGACCGCCATTGCCGCGTACCACGCGCTGGGGTGCCGCGACTGGGCGCGCGTCGACATCCGACTCGACGGTGCGGGCACACCGCACGTCTTGGAAATCAACCCGCTGCCGGGGATCATTCCGGATCCCATCGCCAACAGCTGCTTCCCCTGTGCAGCCCTGGCGGCGGGCATGACATACGACGAGTTGATCCAGCGTGCCGTGCAGATCGCGTGGCGGCGAACGACGGGGCAGGACCTGACCGCTCTTCCACAAGGAGTTACATCCTGAGAATCGCGGTCATCTACGACAGCGGGGCCGACACCTGGACGCCTGAAGACATTCAGGCGGTGTTGGTGTCGGTACAGGGTATCTCTGCCGTACTCGCGGAGCGCAGCCACGAGGTCGTGCGGATTCCGGTGGACGGCGATCTCGCGTGGTTCGATGAGGTCCGGCGTGCGGATCTCGTTTTCAACCTGTGCGAGGGGATGGGCGGCGTGAGCAGGCTCGAGTACCCGGTGGCGGCCGCGATCGAGCTCGCGGGCATTCCGATGACGGGGACGTCGTCGTGGACGATGACGATTTGCCATCGCAAGCCGGTACTGAATGCACTGCTTGCCGGTTACGGGCTGCCCGTGCCCCGTTGGACGGTCCCGGGGCGGGGCGGGGATGCCGCGGACTTCCTCTTGCCGGCCATCGTCAAGCCGGCAGCGGAGGACGCCAGCATCGGCATCGAGCAGAGTTCCGTGGTCGCCACGCCGGAGGCACTCCAGCGTCGTGTCGCGCGGATGCAGGAGCGTCACGGCGACGTCGTCGTTCAGGAATACGTGCCGGGGCGGGAGTTCAATGTCGGGTTTGTCGGCAACACGATTCTCCCGATCTCGGAGATCGACTTCTCCGATATGCCGAGCGGTGCGTGGCCGATCGTCTCCTTTGCCGGCAAGTGGCATGAAGACAGTGACGAGTTCGCAGGCACGCAGCCCGTGTGTCCGGCGGAGGTCACCCCGGGTGTCGCGCGCACGTTGCGCGACGTGGCGGCGGCGGCGTGGTCCGCGGTGGAGGGCAAGGGATACGGGCGCGTCGACCTGCGGCTCGATGCCGACGGGCAACCGTGGATCCTCGAAGTCAATCCGAACCCAGATCTGTCGGACGATGCGGGGCTCGCCAATATGGCGCGGGCGGGCGGCTGGTCGTATGACGAGCTGGTGGCCAAGATCGTCGACGCGGCTGGTACCGCGCAGGATCAGCGCGATGCCCTGGCCGGAGTATCTGCGGCATGAGTGCGACCGAGCTGGTGACGACGCTGGGCCCGCTCCGAGCGGCAGACCGGCAGCGCATTCCGGCCATGGTCGATGCCACCGGCGTCTTCCGGCCGGACGAGGTCGACGTGGCCGTCGAAGTGTTCGACGGTGCCGTGACACAACCTGGGGTCGATTACCACGGGATCGGGGCGTACGAGGATGATCGGCTCGTCGGTTTCGCCCTGTTCGGCCAGACGCCGTGCACCGTGGCCACGTGGGATCTCTACTGGATCGTCGTCGATCCGTCTGCGCAACGCGGCGGGGTCGGGCGACGCCTGATGAGTGCCGCCGAGCACGCGATCGCGGGACACAACGGGACACTCGTCGTTGTCGAAACGTCGTCTCGCGATGACTACGAGCCGACGCGACGGTTTTACGAGTCCATCGGTTACGACCGAGCTGCGCGCATTGCGCACTACTACGCGCCCAACGACGATCTCGTCGTATACACCAAGCTCCTCGATCCTCCCGAACAATCTGTGGGGCACTATGGCTGATTGGCAGAAACTTCTGCACGAGCGCGGTATTCGGACGCTCCAACAACTCGTGGAGAAGTTTGGGGAAGAGCACTTCCCCGACCTTCCCCGGTTGCAGGCAGCGGTCGACAACTTCGAGTTTCGCATCTCACCCCCGATGGTCGATCTGATCACGGAACCGGGCGATCCCATCTGGCGACAGTATGTGCCGGATCTGGACGAGCTCGACGTCGTCGACGGTGTCCTCGACAGCCTGGACGAGGAGGGTGACAGCCCGGTGCCGAACATTACGCACCGCTATCCGGACCGCGCGCTCTTCCTCGTGAGCCCGGTCTGTGCCGCATACTGCAGATTCTGTACTCGACGGCGGAAGGTCGGGGACCCCGAGAAGATCCCTCTGGCGCAGCTCGAGAGCGGATTTCAGTACCTGGAGGAGCACACCGAGATCCGGGATGTGATCTTGTCGGGTGGCGATCCGCTGTTGTTGTCGGATCGGCGGTTGGACCTCATTCTCGGACGGCTGCGGAAGATCCCGCACCTCGAGGTGATCCGCATCGGCTCGCGAGTGCCCTGCCACCTGCCGGAGCGCATTACGCCCGAGCTGTGTGACGTGCTGCGGAAGTACCACCCGCTGTACATCAACACACACTTCAATCACCCGGTCGAGCTCACCCCGGCGGCCGTCAAGGGGCTGGGCATGCTTGCCGATGCCGGCGTGCCTTTGGGGTGCCAGACGGTGCTTCTCACCGGCGTGAACGACGACGTCGAAGTGATGAAGGAGTTGGTCCACCGGTTGCTCGCGGCTCGCGTCCGTCCGTACTACATCTTCATGTGCGACAACGTCGCAGGGGTCGAGCACTTCAAGTCGACCGTCGAGAAGGGCCTGGAAATCATCCGCGGCCTTCGGGGCTGGACCAGTGGCCTGGCCGTACCGCATTTCGTGATCGACGCACCTGGTGGCGGCGGCAAGATCCCGCTCCTCCCCGAGTACGTCGAGGAAATCACCGAAGCTGAGGTCGTCATGCGGAACTACCAGGGCGATCGGTTCCGGTATCCGCAGCCTCGTCAGGAAGCGCTCATCGCCGCCGGCTTGGCCGAACCGGAATACGGAATGCTCCGCATGGTCGAGCAATCGGTCGGCCCCGGTAACGGGAACGGCAAACACAATGCGGGCCTGGGGTGATACCCCAGGCCCGCGTCGTATTTCGCGATGTGCCAACTACGCGCGCTCTTCCTCCAACTCCTTCTCGCGCTCGGCGCGGATCTTGTCGGCCGCTTCCGCCGGCACTTCCTGGTACGTGGAAAACGACCAATGGAAGGTACCGCGCCCGTGCGTCATCGAATGAAGCTGCGTCGCATAGCGGTACATCTCGGCTTCGGGAACGAACGCATTGACCTTGGTCAGACGACCATCTGCCTCGCTCCCGAGGATCTGGCCGCGACGTGAGGAGAGATCGCCCATCACCTCCCCGAGGTTCTCGTCCGGCGTCCACACCTCGACCTCGAGGATCGGCTCCAAGAGCACCGGCTTGGCCTTGGCTGCCACGTTCTTGAACGCGAGGATGCCCGCCATCTTGAATGACTGCTCCGAGCTGTCCACGTCGTGATAGGACCCGTCGTAGCACTCGACCTTGAAGTCGACCATCGGATAACTCGCGATCACGCCGCGGACCGCCGCCTCTTGAATCCCCTTGTCGACCGCGGGGATGTATTTGTTGGGGATCACGCCGCCTTTGATCTGATCCTCGAACTCGTAGCCGCTTCCACGAGGCAACGGTGCGAGCCGGATCCAACAGTCGCCGAACTGGCCACGTCCTCCGGTTTGCTTCTTGTGACGGCCTTGCCCCTCCGCCTTCCCTTTCAGGGTCTCGCGATAGGCGACCTTCGGTTTGCCGAGCTCCGCGTGCACCCCGAACTTGCGCTCCAGGCGACCGATGACGATCTCGAGGTGCCGCTCGCCACGACCACCAACGAGGGTCTGGCGTAGTTCCGGATTGAACTTGTGCGTGAACGTCGGGTCTTCCTCGTGCAGCTTATGGAGCCCGGTCGACAGCTTCTCTTCCTCCCCGCGCTGCTTGACCTCCACGGACAGGACCGTGAGCGGTTCCGGGAACGGAATCTTGGGAAGCACGACCGGGTGCCCCTCGGTCGAGAGCGTGTCGTTCGTGTGCGTGTCCTTGAGCTTGGCCACCACCCCGATGTCGCCGACATGGAGCTCCGGCACCTCTGTTCGCTCTTTCCCCTGCGCAACTGATAGGTGATTGAGCTTCTCGTGCAGGCTCCGGGGCGCATTGTACACGCTCGCGCCGTTCGCAAGCTTGCCGGCGTAGATGCGAAACAGGGTCACGTCGCCGACATGTGGCTCGGACACGGTCTTGAACACCTGCGCAACGAACGGTGCGTCGTCACTCGCCTCGACTTCGACGGCTTCAGCACTACCCCACTTTTCCGCAGTGACCGCGGGTCGGTCGGACGGTGCCGGCGCCAGTTCCGTGAGCTTGGACAGCAGCGCGCGCATGCCGTACGTCGCGGTCGCCGATCCACAGAGCAGCGGGCAGATCTCACCGGCAGCGACCGCCTTCTTCATGGCTGCGATCGCCTCGTCCCGAGTGATCTCCTCGCCGCCCAAATACCGCTCGAGCAGATCGTCGTTCGTCGTGGCGATCGTCTCCATCAGTTCCTGTGAGTACTGCTCCAACCGCTCGCGGTATTCCTCGGGCACGTCGATCTCGTCGTATTCCCCGGTGCTCGTGCCCGACTTGTACATGTGGCATTTCTTCGAGAAGAGGTTGATGATGCCACGGAAGTCGGGACCCTCGCCGACCGGAATCTCGATCGGGACAACGGCGCTCGTGAGGTGGTCCTTGATGTCCGCGTAGACCTTCTCGAAATCCGCGTTTTCCTTGTCGAGCAGCGACAGGAAGAAGAACCGCGGAATCCCGCGATCGGTTGCGTACTCCCACACCTTCTCGGTTCCGACCTCCACGCCGGCCGTGGCGCTCACGACTACCAGAGCGGAGTCGGCGGCGGCGATGCCGGCGAGGGCATCGCCGATGAAGTCGAGGTATCCCGGGGTGTCGATGAGGTTGATCTTGACGCCGTTCCACTCGGCGTGAGCCAGGGCAAGGCTGATGGAATACTGGCGTTCGATCTCGTCTGGAGTGTAGTCCGTAAGCGCGGTGCCCTGCTGTACCGATCCATGTCTGGAGCTGCTTCCGGCCACGAACGCGAGCGCATCGACCAGTGTCGTCTTGCCGCTTGCGCCGTGGCCGACGACCGCTACGTTGCGGATCTTATCTCCTGTGTAGACCTTCACGGTCACACCTCCTTCAATTGGGACCCGGAACATGGACCCGGGCACAGTAGGTCGCAAGGGCGCTCCGGCCCGGCCATACGCCCCACCATCTGGAGGCTGAAATGAGGCTGCAAGACGTCGTCTGCGTAGTGACCGGCGCCACCGAGGGGATCGGGCGTGCCACGGCGTTTGCCCTGGGTGAACGCGGGGCCCGCCTGGCTGTGTGCGCTCGCACGGGCCCCCGGATCGATGCGCTGTTGACCGACCTGCGGGCTGCTGGGTGCGAAGCGGTGGGGACGAGCTGCGACGTGAGCGATGAGACAGCGGTGCAGGCCTTCACCGCGTTCGTTCATGAGGAACTTGGCCCGGCACGGATTCTCGTCAACAACGCGGGCCTCGCACACTTCGGGCCGACCCTCGAGATGTCGACGGCGGCATTCGACGAGATTATGGCGGTCAACGTTCGCGGCACGTTCCTCATGAGCCGTGCGTTTCTGCCGGACATGCTGGATCACTCCGGCGGCCATATCGTGAACATCGCCAGCCTGGCCGGGCGCAATCCCGTGCCACAGGGAGCGGTCTATGCAGCGGCGAAGCACGCCGTCTTGGGCTTTTCGAAATCCCTGTTTGCAGAGGTGCGGACCAAAGGAGTCCGGGTCACCGCAATCTGCCCGGGGTCCGTGGTGACACCGTTCTTCGAGAAGTCCGGCGGCACCATCGAGCGGCCGGAGGCCAAACTGCAGCCCGAAGACATCGCCGACACCGTGATCGGCGTGCTCGAGTTGCCGGACCGCGCGCTCATCTCCGAACTGGACATCCGCCCGGCCAACCCGTAGCACTAGGCCACGTACACCGCCTTGATATTCACGAATTCGCGGATGCCCTCGGCCGCCAGCTCCCGACCATAACCCGATTCTCGCACGCCCCCGAAGGGCAGGCGCGGATCCGATCGCACGAAGGCGTTCACGAAGCAGGCACCGGCGTCCAGTTCGTCCTTGGCGATCCGCGTGCCGCGCTGGACGTCCCCCGTGAACACCGCGGCCCCGAGCCCGAACGGTGAATCGTTGGCGATCCGGATCGCGTCGGCTTCATCACGGGCACCGATGACGGCTGCCACCGGTCCGAACAGTTCGTCGTCGTACGCCGGCATGCCGGGTTGGACACCGGTCAGGACGCTCGGTGGATAGAATGCCCCGGCCCCTTCCGGGACTTCGCAGCCGAGCAGCACCCTCGCGCCAGCGTGAATCGAACGCCGCACCTGCTCGTGCAATTCGTCCCGAAGGTCCTCGCGAGCCTGCGGACCCACGTCAGTGTCGTCGTCGAGCGGGTCACCCATTCGATGGGCGCGCATGGCATCGACGAAGAGGCGTTCGAATGCGTCTCGCACCGCGTCGACGACGACAAAGCGCTTGGCGGCGATGCAGCTCTGACCGCTGTTGATGAGACGGGAGGTCGCGCACGCCGACGCAGCCGACTCGAGATCTGCATCGTCGAGAATGATGTATGGGTCACTGCCGCCGAGCTCCAGCACACTCTTCTTCAACATGCGGCCTGCCGTTCCTGCAACGGCACGGCCCGCCGGACCGCTACCGGTCAGCGTGACGGCGCGAACCACCGGATGTTCGATGACGGCCTCGACCCCGGCGGATCCGACAATGAGGGACCGGAAGACATCGTTCGGGAATCCCGCCTCGCGGAAGACCGACTCGATGGCCACCGCCGAACCCATCACGTTGGATGCGTGTTTGAGCACGCCGGCGTTTCCCGCCATCAACCCGGGGGCCGCGAACCGAAAGACCTGCCACAACGGAAAATTCCACGGCATGACGGCGAGCACGACACCGAGCGGCCGATAGGCGATACCGCTCCAGCTCGCGTCGGTCCCTACCGGCACATCGGCGAGGAACGCCTCGGCATGCTCTGCGTAGTAATCGCACACCCAGGCACACTTCTCGACCTCCGCACGACCCTGCACCACCGGCTTGCCCATCTCCAGGGCCATGAGTCGGGCCAACTCGTCGGTGCGTGCCCGGAGGACTGCGGCAGCGGCGCTCATCAACCGCGATCGGACGACGAAAGGGGTGCGCCGCCACTCCTCATACGCCGCGGCCACCTTCACCAGCGTGGCGGACACATCTTCAGGTGACATCTCCCGGTACCGATCGAGAACCGATCCGTCCGCGGGATTGACGGTGATGATCGCCATCCGCTGATCCCCCTCCCCCAACTCCTCCACGGATACGCCAGGCGCGTCAGTCTGCCTTGTTGGTACGAATTCCCAGAATAGAGTACAACGCGCACCATCCGCTGAGTCCGGTGATCAACGGCAGGAAGCCCAAGTACTTGAAGACCGTACCGAGCGTGCCGGTGACGATCCCGCCCCATCCGAGGATGAGCAAGACGATGCCGACGACGACGCGCAGTGCGCGTTCCCAATTCGCTTCGTTCACGAATGCCATGTGCGATACCTCACATCGGGAGGACGACAAATGCGACTGGCCGTTGCGGCCACCCCGCCTTCTCACAAACAGTAGCGTCCCGACCGTACACGAGCCAGCGCCCTCGCTTGCTTCGAACGACAGGCGGCGCAATACTCGGCAACCATGAACACCGCACCGCAACCCACCGTTCCCGCTCGCCACGGATACCGCCGGTCCTTGGGGCTCTTCGACGCCTCGATGCTCGTTATTGGGGGCATCATCGGCGCGGGGATCTTCTTGAACCCGGCAGTCGTAGCACAACGGGTGCCGTCGGCAGGGGTCGCGTTCCTCGCCTGGGCCATCGGAGGCGGGATCGCCCTCATCGGCGCGCTCTGCTTTGCCGAGCTCGGTGCTCGTCGGCCGCTGGCCGGGGGTGGTTACGTCTACTTGCGCGATGCGTTCGGCAGCCTGCCGGCCTTCTTGTACGGATGGACACAACTCCTCGTGATCAACAGCGGCGGCATCGCCGCCGTCGCCTATACGTTCGCGACCTACGCCGTGGCACTCGGCGGTGGCGGCAGCGACGAACTCACCACAGGCCTCGCGATTACGACGATCGTCTTGCTCTCAGTCATCAACTACTTCGGGGTGCGACCCGGCGCGATCGTGCAAAACGTGTTCACCATCCTCAAACTGGCGGCGTTGGGCGGCCTCATCGCGGCCGGCCTCATACTCGCTCCTGGGGCTGAGACCCAAGCCGTCCCGACCGGAACACCCGCACGCACCGGACTCGTTACCGCCATTGGGGCTGCATTGATTCCGGTCCTCTTTGCCTATGGCGGGTGGCAGAGCACGAACTTCGTCGCCGAAGAACTGCGCGATGCCGAGCGCACACTGCCTCGCGCACTCATCCTTGGAGTCACGACGGTCGTCACCGTCTACCTCCTGGTGAACGTGGTCTACCTCGGTACCCTGGGTTTGAATGGCCTTGCCGGTAGCAGTGCGCCCGCGTCCGATGTCATGGCAACGCTGCTCGGGAAGAGCGGATCGGTAGCCATCACCGTGGGGATCGTGATCTCGACGTTCGGCTTCCTCAACCTCGCCGTACTGGCATCGCCCCGGATGTACCAGGCGATGGCAGCGGATGGTGTGTTCTTCGGCGCGGCGGCGCGGCTTCACCCCAAACACCGCGTCCCTGCCGTCGCACTTGGCATCCAGGCGGGCTGGGCCATTCTCCTGCTGTCATCGAAGACGTACGGCCAACTCCTCGACTACGTGGTCTTCGGCGATTGGATCTTTTTCGGCCTCGTCGTCGCGACGCTGTTCGTCTATCGCCGCCGGGAGCCCGATCGAGCAGTGCAGTTCCGCTCACCGGGATATCCCGTTCTGCCGCTCCTCTTCGTCAGTGCAGCCGCCTTTACGGTCCTGAGCACAGTTGTCGCCGATCTTCGGAACGCCATCTTGGGCGGTGGTCTCATTCTCATGGGAATTCCGGTATTCTTCGCATGGCGCTGGCGCCGGCGCACCACCGCTGCTCGACCCCGATCCCCTACTCATTCCTGAAGCGGTCCACCGATGGCAGCGATCCCGTCGAAGCTCACACCTGAGGAGATGCGGACCTTTGAGGCCGAGTGGAACGAGCATCCGGGTATGCGGCACATGGGTGCGCGCCTGGACCTCTCATCGCCTGGGGTGGTACGAGCCGTCGTCGACCCCATCGAGCCGCAACACCGCGGAGGTCTCGGGACCGAAGCGGTGAACGGTGCGGTGATCGCAGGGATCTTCGACCTGGTCATCGGCCTGTGCGGATACCTGCAGACCGCGGGCCGCCGGGCAGGAGTCGCCCAGTTGAGTATCCAGTTCCTGCGCCCCGTCCTCGGCGAACGCTTTGAGGTGAAGGGCCATGCAACGCGGGCCGGAAAGACGCTGGTCTTTTCGTTCGCCGAGCTCGTCGACGAGCGTGGTGTGGTGTGCGCTCGCTGCGACGGGATCGTCGCCGTGGCGGGCGGCGAGGCAGTTGGCGGGCCGGCGTTCTGAGGTGCCCATGACCGTCACAGCCGCCATCCCTACGAGCCACCGCTGACATGGAACACACTCTCGTCGGATTGGCATCCATCGTCATTCTCGGCATCGCCGCGCAGTGGCTTTCGTGGCGCCTGCGTATGCCGGCAATCCTCCTGCTGTTGGCCGTGGGATTCATCGCCGGGCCAGTCACCGGCTTCCTCGATCCGGGGGCGCTGCTCGGGGACCTCCTCTTCCCGATCGTGTCGCTATCCGTTGCCGTGATCCTCTTCGAGGGGGGGTTGAGCCTGGATGTCGCCGAGCTTCGCGATATTGGCCGGGTCATCGGACGGTTGATGACCGTAGGGGTGGTCGTGACATGGGCACTGACGACCGCCTTCGCGGTCATGCTGCTCGACCTCGACATCGGGCTCGCTCTGCTGTTCGGTGCCATCCTGGTCGTGACCGGGCCGACGGTGATCATCCCACTGCTGCGACACATCCGGCCGACTGCGCGCGTCGGTTCCGCCGTCAAATGGGAGGGCATCGTCAACGACCCGGTCGGTGCCATTCTCGCGGTGCTCGTATTCGAGGCCATCATCGTCGGTGGTATGGAGGCGGGCCTCAGTGTCGTGGTCCCGGGCATTCTGCGGGCGACCGTGCTGGGCACCGGGCTCGGGTTGGCGGGCGCTGGTCTGGTCGTCCTCCTGCTGGACCGGCACTGGATTCCGGACTACCTCGAGAGCCCGGTAGCGCTCGGTTTGGTGTTCCTGGCCTTTGCGCTCGCGAATCGCATGCAGCAGGAATCGGGCTTGCTGGCTGTGACGATCATGGGATCCGCACTCGCCAGCCAGCAGCGCGTGAGCATGCACCGGATCGTCGCGTTCAAGGAGAATCTCAGGGTCTTGTTGATCGCGACCCTGTTCATCATTCTCGCCGCGCGCTTACCGCTCCGCGACCCGGATTATTACAGCGCCGGCAGCCTGCTCTTCTTGGCGTCCCTGATCCTCGTGGTGCGACCGGCAGCCGTGGCCGCAGCGACGTGGGGCTCGAGATTCACGTGGCGCGAGCGCGTGTTCATCGCCGCGATGGCACCGCGAGGGATCGTCGCGGCAGCGGTCGTCTCGGTGTTCGCCATCGAGTTGACGGAGGTCGGGCGCACGGAGGCTGCACGCCTTGTCCCGCTGATCTTCCTGGTGATCGTCGGTACGGTCGGCGTCTACGGCCTTGTCACCCCGCTTCTCGCGCGAGCGCTCGCCGTCGCGCAGCCGAATGCCACGGGCATCCTCTTCGTCGGTGCGAGCGCCTGGGTTCGGGATGTAGCACAACTCCTCGTACACGCCGATGTCCAGGTCCTGCTGGCCGATTCCAACTGGAACAACGTCGCTGCCGCGCGGCGTGCCGGCTTGCCGGCCTTTTACGGCAACATGCTGACCGAAGCGGCGATCGAAGACATCGAATTCAAGCTCGACGGAATAGGTCACTTCCTGGCGCTCACACCCAACGACGAGGTGAACGCCCTCGCGACGCTGCACTTCCAGGAGCTCTTCGATCGCTCCCGAATGTTCCAGTTGCCCCCAGTGGAAAGTGAACGGGATCGACGCCGCCGTGGGATTCCGCAGCACCTCCACGGCCGTTTTCTCTTTCATCGCGACGCAACCCACGCACGCATTGCCGAGCGGATCGAGCAGGGAGCCATCATCAAACGCACGCGGTTGACCAAGGAATTCGATTGGGCGGCGTTTCACGACTATTACGGGGAGCGCGCTCTGCCGTTGTTCGTCATCAAGGAGTCGGGCGACGTTCTGGTGCTCACGGCGGCGACCGCCGTCGAACCGAAGCCGGGACAGGCCGTCATCAGTCTCGTTGACGACAGGAACTGAGCCGCGCGAGGAACCTCCCACCCGGATGCAACCGTTCTCCTGAAGAACGCCGGACGGAGCGGTGGAGCCGGGCGTGTACCGAGACCACGAGACCGGCAGCCGCGGTTCGTTTACTCGTAATCGGCAGGCATAGCACCGTTCCGGTCATCAGTTCCGTCGTCGCCCTGCTCGTCGGTGCGACGTTCCCGATCCAACTCGGCGCGGATGACTGAGCGGACACCTTCGAGTTGCTCGTCCCCTGCAAACCCGGTCCATCGGTACACAATGTTCCCGCCCCGATCGAGCACCACCGTGAAGGGTAGGCCGAGGTAGTGGTACTGTTGGCGCAACTTGCCCTTTCCGAGAGCGACCGGATACTCGAATCCCAGTGCGCTCGCGAAGCGCGCCGCATCACTTACGTCGACGTCTTCGTTCATCGTCGCGAAGGCGAAGCTCGAATCGTCAATCGACTCGGCGAGGTGGACCAGCGCCGGCATCTCGACCCGGCAGGGCCCGCACCAACTCGCCCAGAAGTTCAACACCGTGAGCACACGGAACGGATCCAGAGCGTAGAGCCTGCCGGTGGCATCGACGGCTACCGTCGGGAACGGCGTATCCATGCGCGCGGTGCGGAGCAGTTGCCCTGACGAGCCGTCATAAACGTCAATGCGGCTCCCGGCCGTGGTCAAACCGGGTACGCTCAACACGTAGAGCAGAGAGTCCGAGCCAATCGCGATCCCGAGGTTCACCGGCACGTAGTCGATCACCGGCCCGTCGTCGCCGACTGCGAAACGCGGATTCGGGCTCTCCTGCAGCAGCCCTCGGCGCGCCACCCAGAGCGTGTCGCCGGTTGGCGTGAGTGCCAGCACCTCGTCTCGGATGAAAGGCGCCAGGAAGATCATGTCGCCGGTGACGAGCACATGACCAGCGTTGGCGAGCTCCGTCACGCGTCCGTGTTCCGAGAGCCGGACGCCGGGCACCGTATCCACCCAGGCTCCCGTGCTGTCCAACCGCGCAAGCAACGGATCGGTTGCTGTGGCCGGGCGATGGGAGAAGAACTCGGTCGAACGGACGAGCCAGACACCGCCAGCCGGATCGCCGCTGAGAGCGGCGTAGTCGAACGGCACCGACTCCAGCCGAGCCGACCACCCTCCCGGATGCAGACGAAAGAGCGTGCCGTCGGTAGCCGTGACCCACACGCTGCCGCGCGTGCCGGCCGCGATGCTCATCGGCGTGCGCGTGCCGAATCGCAGGGGCACACGATGCGCCATCAAACCCGGATCGACACGGATGGCACCGCCCCACCCATCGAGGGTGAGCACGCTCCCGTCGTCGAACGCTGACGTTGCCCGCCCCTGGAACCACAGCAGGCGAACGTCGCTGGTTGGGAAGACCGAGTCCACGAGCAGCCGCTGGCCTGCTTCCTCTTGCGTAATGAACCGCACCGAGCCAACAACTGTATCCGTCGCCGGAGCGGCATCCGGATTGGCCTCCCACGCTGGCCCCCGCACCGCGACCTCGCCAACGCACGCGAGCAGGGTGCTCGCCGCGAGGGCGAGGGCCGGCGCCAGGGCGATGCGCCGGGCGCGAGTCCGGTTCGTGTGTTGGAGAATGTGGATTCGGATCACGTGCGCTCGATGCTCTCGAATTGGATGGCCATCGCCCCGCCGGCCTCGAACAGCAAACCGTCAACCCTCGCGGCCTGCTCGACGTACACCTTCGGGTGATCGCTATCCGTGTTGGCCGGCATGCCGGCACTCACCGGTACACACAACTTGCCATCATCGGAGAGGATCGCCAACGGACCACCCTCGTAGCGCGCCACTTCGTCGCTCGACGGCATGCTGCGAGGTGCCTGCCGCGATCACAGGATGCCGGTGCGTCCGCGAACCACCGGGGACACCACCACCCGGACGCTCGCAGGGTTCCCACCGTCCCCGCCGGGACCGCGGCGTCCGAACACAACCCGAAACGCCTTCCCGGATGCGTGCGGGGCCTCGCTCCCCGCCGTCACGGCGCACAGATTGGGATCGCGACCGAGGTTCACCGGCGTCTCATTGACGGCTCGTCGAGAGCGAGTGATGTCGAGAGGACAGGAGAGCTCATGACACGCAGCGCACCGACCGTCCAGTTCTTCGGCGCAGCCGGCACCGTGACGGGATCGAAGCATCTCGTGACGGCGAACGGGCGGAAGATCCTACTCGATTGCGGCCTGTTCCAGGGATTCAAGGCGCTGCGCGAACGCAACTGGCAGCCGCCTCCATTCGCACCTGCCGAACTTGATGCCGTCGTGCTCAGCCATGCGCACATCGACCACTCGGGGTACCTGCCTCTGCTCGTGCGCCGCGGCTTCAATGGTCCGGTCCACTGCACGCGCGCGACCGCCGACCTCCTGCAATCGCTCCTTCCCGATTCGGCATACCTGCAGGAGAAGCAGGCGAGCCACGCGAATTACCACGGATACTCGAAGCATGCCCCCGCCCTTCCGCTCTATACGATGGCCGATGCAGAGGCGGCGCTGAAGCTGCTGGAGCCACAACCGTTCGGCGAGACGATCGCGGTGACGGATGGGATTGGCGCCACGTTCCGTACCGCCGGTCACATTCTCGGGTCGGCCACCGTCGACCTCTTGCTCGACGGTCGACCGGGATGCACGCCGCTGCATCTCGTCTACTCCGGTGACCTCGGCCGATGGGGCAGACCCATTCTGCACGATCCGCAACCGGTACCGCACGCGGACTACCTCGTGATGGAGTCCACCTACGGCAACCGCCGACACTCAGTGACGGTGGCCGACGATCTGGCACAATGCGTGCGCGCTTCGGCCGAACGCGGAGGCGCGCTACTAGTCCCGGCGTTCGCCGTCGGGCGTACCCAGGAACTCCTCTGGTGGCTGCGCCAACTCGAAGACGATGGCCGGATTCCGGAGCTCCCGGTGTACGTCGACAGCCCCATGGCCATCGATGTGACCGGGGTATACCTCGAGCATACGGCCGAGCACGACTTGGACATGCGGATGGTGCGGGATGCCGGACACCACCCGTTGTACCCGGAGCAGTTCCACTTTGCGAAGTCGCAGGAGGAGTCGAAAGCGCTGAACCAACTCCGTGGCCCGGTCATCATCATCTCGGCGAGCGGCATGGCGACCGGCGGCCGCATCCTGCACCACATGAAGCTGCGGTTGCCCGATCGCCGGACGACGGTCCTCCTCGCTGGATTCCAAGCTGCCGGCACCCGCGGCCGCTTGCTCCAGGAACAGGCGCGAGAGATCCGCATTCACGGGCAGGAGATCAAGGTGCGCGCGACGGTCGATACCCTCGACGGGCTCTCCGCGCATGCCGATCACGGTGAGCTTCTGCAGTGGTTGTCAGGTTTCGACGAACCGCCGAGGCAGACGCGCCTCGTCCACGGGGAACCCGATGGCGCAGCGGCGCTGGCAGACGCGATCAAGGAGCGGTACGAGTGGCAGGTGGCGGTCGCGGACCACGAGGAGACGCTGACACTGGCGTAGCGGCGCTCGCACCGGATCATCCCGCGTGTGCGTGAGCGGCACCGAGCACAGGGTCCCATATACGGGAAACCCCCGGTGCCCTCCCGTGCACCGGGGGTAAGGGATTTCCCTCCGAAACCTGGTTCTATGTGCCATAACAGGACTGGCACAGGACTTCACCTGTTTCGCATCGGATTACATGCTTGACGATCCCGATCGTCTTGCCTGCGGCCGATGCTGGAAGCCCCTCAGATCTCGGCGGCGCCGCGAGCGCCGGCCCTTCCCTCAAAGAGCATTCCCGCAGTAGCCACCCATCAAGGTGACAACCAAGGCTACCCATGATCCTGTGAATATCACGTGAAATACACCTGAACTCAGCTTCACGCCCCGTCGGGGTCGGACGTGCTTGACGCAATGCCGGTTCGGACCGTACACTCGCCTCTCAGAGTGCGAATCCACTGGTGGTTCCCAGGATCGCCGATGGGCGATTAGGAGGCAAATGAGGAGACATCCGGTCGTCGTAGGCGTCGATCTGACGCCGGCAGGCATCCGTGCGGCCACGACCGGCTGGACGATTGCGCACGCTGGGGATGTTCCGTGCCATATGGTTCATGCGATGGCTGAGCCTCCCTCGCTCACGCGGGGCGCCCCGGAGGGTACCGAATCAGTCGACGTCCTGGAGCGGCTCATGGAGAGCCTCCACGTCGAGATCTCCGAACAACTCCGGGAGACGGTACCCCCTGAAGCACTCGCCGAACTGGAGGTCCACGTCGGTGAGCCGACCTGGGTGCTCGGCAGGACGATCGATGAGACGTCTGCGCACCTCCTCGTGCTTGGCGGCAAGCACCATCCGGCGCCGGTCCGGTGGTTCGGCGGAAGCACTGCGCACAACGCCGTTCGATCGCTGGAGGTCCCCGTATTGGTGGCCGCCGCGCCCGCGACGGCGTTCAAGCGCATCCTCGTGGCGCTCGACCTCTCCGAGGCTGCCGTGCCGACGCTCGACGCTGCCATGACCTTCGCCGAGTTGTTCGATGCGGAGATCCGTGTGCTCTCCGTCGTCGAACCGCTGCCCTCAATCCCGGACGTCGACGTCCAGGTCGATGAGGGCGAGCATTTCCGATCGATCGAGCGGGAGATTCGGGCGCTGCTCGCAAACGTAGAGCAAGGACTCTCCGTGGACACCGTCGTCCAGTCGGGGTCCGCCGCGCGCATGATCGCTGATCAAGCGGCGTCGTGGAATGCCGATCTCGTGGTCGTCGGGTCGCACGGGAAGGGCGTGGTCGATCGCGTGCTGCTCGGCAGCACGACCGAGCGGCTGCTCAACAAGCTCCCCTGCTCGATCCTCGTCATCCCGGTACACGAACCAAAGGCGACCTGAAGAGATCGAGCCCTACAGGTACTGCTGAAAGACGAGCATCGCCACGAGCGTGATCGTCACCGTCACCGCGACGCCCGCACGTTGCTCCTGGCCGTACGCCTCGGGCAAGAGCTCCTCGAACACCATGAACACCATCGCCCCGGCTGCGAAGCCGATGCCGTACGGCAGTATCCGCCGGAACGCGTCGACGAGCAGAAAGGCCGGCACGGCCATGATGGGCTGCGGGAGCGAAGACACCACGCTCCACCACGCACACTGTGCCACGCTCATGCCCTGCGGCCGAAGCACTGCGCTGATGGCAAGGCCCTCGGGGATGTTGTGCACCGCGATGGCGACCACGATCGCCAGCGCCAGCGCCATACCGCCGCCGAACGACACACCAACCGCAACACCTTCGGCGAAGGAATGCACCGTCATCACGACCATGAGGAGGAGCATCCGGCGAGCGCCGATCCCTCGCACATGACCGAAGCCAATATCATGACTCCGCAAGATGCGCGCGGTCACGAGGATGAAGCCGACGCCGACCACGCCACCGACCAGCGTCTGCCACGCTCCGAAACCGGTGCCCTCGGCAACCAGACCGAAGCTGGCACCGAGCATCAGGCCCGACGCCACCGCATTCGCTTGAGCGACGGCGCGCGCCGAGAGCCCGCGCACGAAGAAGAACGGCAGGGCGCCGAGGCCCGTGGCGAGGGCCGTCACGAGCCCGTAGGTGAAGACGACGACGACGGGTGAGGCGGTCATGTCCCCACGCCCGCGAGTAGGATGACGATCCCCATGGCGACGATGGTCACCAGTGCAATGCTGGTCGGTCCCGCCTGCCGATAGCATTGGGGCAAGAGTTCCGCCAGAACGAGATACACCAAGGATCCGACCGCAAACCCAAGGGCCCACGGCAGCAGCCCCGGCGCTGCCATCACCAACGCGTAGACCACGATCGCCATCAGTACCTGGCTCACGTTGGTGGCAACGACGAGTCCCGCCGCCGCGCCGAGTCGAACGTCCCGCCCACGGAGTATCGCCGTGAGTACCATGCCTTCGGGGATGTTGTGCACGGCGATCGCCAGCGCCATGAACACGCCAAAGGGTAGGCTCACGCTCATCGCCGCGCCTATCGCTACCCCTTCCGATCCAGCGTGAAACGTGTTGATGAGGAGCACCTGATACCCGTACTCCGGACTGGTCTGCTCGAGTCGATTGAGATCGATTTCGCTCGTACCCGCGGCCGCGTGTAACCGATTGATAAAGACCAGGCCAATCAACACACCGATGACGCCTGACGGCGGGATGCGCGGCACGCCCGTGACCATCAGCGCGTACGCAGCCCCCAGCATCAGGCCGGCGGCAACCGCATTTGACCATCCGACCCACTCGGACCGCAGTTGGGCGCGCCAGAGAAACGGCGCCGCCCCGACGGCGGCGACCGCCGCCGCCACGGAGGAGTACAGGAGGACGAGCAGGATAGGATCCATCGATTCCTGACTGTGATGTCTCTCAGATCTATCCCAACAGCGAGGCGCTCGAAAGGCCGACCTAATACCGACCCCGAGACTGGCAAAAGCTGTCGAAGGCAAATTAGGTTGTTCCTATGAGTGCTGACGGACAGAACAGGCGCGACATCTGGGTCCGCGTGCAGGAGCTCAGTCAGGCGGCGATTCGCATCGCATCCAACCACGATCTCGACGAGGTCCTGCAGGAGATCGTCGACTCGGCGAGGGCCGTCATTGGGGCGAAGTATGCCGCCCTTGGCGTCATGGGCCCCGAGCCTAACGAGCACGAACTCAGCCGCTTCGTGCACAGCGGCATCTCCCCCGAAGAACGCGCGACCATGGGCAAACTCCCCGTTGGCAGGGGCATTCTCGGATTGCTCATCAGCGAGCCGCAAGCCATTCGCCTGAAGGACCTCTCCAAGCATCCGCGGTCTACGGGTTTTCCCGATAACCACCCGCCCATGCGATCCTTTCTCGGTGTGCCGATCATTGGAGCGCTCGGCCCCATCGGCAATCTCTACCTGACCGAGAAGATCGGCGATGACGAGTTCGACGAGGACGACGAGATGATTGCAGTCATGCTCGGCGCCCACGCCGCCGTGGCAGTCGAGAATGCGCGTCATCACTCGGAGCGCGAAGAGCTCTTCGCACGCCTGCGGGGCATGCAGTCATCGCGGGAGCGGTTCTTCGCCATGACGAACCACGAACTGCGCAATGCGCTCACTGCCGTGCACGGGTGGACGGAACTGTGGATCCGGAAGACCGCGCCCGACACCCCCAGGGCGGCCATCGAGGTGCGGGAGTCGGCAGACCGGTCGCTCAACCTGCTCGAAGACCTGCTCGATCTGAGCCGGATCGACGCCGACAAGCTCGACCCGATCCTCGCCGACATCGACGCGTGGGAGATCGTCCGCGAAGCCGTGGCGACGGTCGAACCCTCCGCAGAACGTCGCGGACTCCGCATCGATGTCGACGGCCCGGAGGAGGCGGTACCCGCACACACCGATCGGCAACGGATCCGGCAGATCCTCATCAACCTCCTCACGAACGCAGTCCGGCACAGCCCGGCCGACGGTATCATCCGGGTCGAGCTCACCTATGACGAGGGCGCACTCCAGTTCGACGTCGTCGACCACGGTGAGGGAATCGCCCCGGAGCAGCAGGCCATCATCTTCGAGGCGTTCGAGCGGGCCGGCAAGGAAACGCAGCGCGGGACGGGCCTCGGGCTCGCTCTTTCCCGGAAACTCGCCCGTTTGCTGGGAGGGGATCTGCGGGTCGAAAGCCAGCCTGGACGGGGGGCGCGGTTCTTCCTGAAGTTGCCCCGGCACGTCGTCCCATCTTCATAAAGACCAGTTCACAGTCGCTTCAGCGCTGAATTACCTGGTACTCAGTAGGGTTTTCCACATGCGTATTCTAGTCGTCGAGGACGACCGCAAGGTCGCCGGGTTCATCGAGATGGGCCTCCGTGAGGAAGGCTATGCTGTGGATGTGGCCAAAGACGGTGAGGAGGCTACGGTCTTCGCACACATCAATGACTACGATGCCATCCTCCTCGACCTGATGCTGCCCAAGAAGAACGGGTTGCAGGTCGCGAGCGAACTGCGCCGAGAGGGACGGAGTACGCCGATCCTCATGCTGACGGCGCGGGATGCCACCGAAGATGTCGTGCGCGGGCTCGACGCCGGTGCGGACGACTACCTCACCAAGCCGTTCAAGTTCGACGAGTTGCTGGCCCGACTGCGGGCGTTGGTCCGCCGCGGGGGCGCTGCGCGCCTCGACCGCCTCTCCTACGGGCCGCTCGAACTGGATCGCCTCAAGCACAAGGCATGGGCGGGCGAGGCTGCACTTGATCTCACGCCACGTGAGTTCCAGTTGCTCGAGCACTTCATGCTGCACCCGGAGGACGTGGTGCGCCGGACCGAGTTGTTGGAGAAGGTCTGGGACATGCACTTCGACCCGGAGAGCAACGTTGTCGATGTCCACGTCGGCAATCTGCGCCGCAAGCTTCGTGAAGTGGGTTACGAGACGCTGATCCAGACCGTGCGTGGCGTCGGGTTCTGCTTGAAAAAGAACAACTCAGGCGGCTGATGCACTCGCTTCGCCGCACGGTTTCCGTGCGGTTCTCCCTCACCATACTGGGTGCGCTCCTCATCATTGCGCTCTGGGCATATCTCGGAACCCGACGGGTGCTCCGCGAGTCGCTCGACCGCAACCTCGCAGCCGCTGCACAGCTCGAGCAAGCCGTGCTCGCCGCACGGCTGCCGATTGCCATCCAGCCGGGACCGGAGGACTGGGACTCGTTCGTCCACGACGTCAATCGGTTCGTGGTGATTCGATCCGCGGAGGGACGGGTCGTCGAAACCAACACCGGTCTCGCCGCCGACATGCCGGTCGATTCTACCGCGTTCCAGCGCGCCGTCCGCGGCGATACCGCATGGGTCACGCAGCAGTGGGCCACGGACGTCGTGCGGTCGTACTACGGACCCGCGCCGGCGGGGAGCCGGCCGGGCCACGACGTCGTGCAGATCGCCGCCTCCATGCATCCGCTGCAGGAGGCCATCCGCGAGGTGCTCTTCCTGATGCTCGGCACCGTCTTTCTCGGCGCGGTGGCGACCGCCATTGGCGCCGGGTGGTTGGCCCAAACCTCCGTGCTACCGGTGCTCGAGATCACGGCGCAGGCGCGCTCCGTCCAGCCGGGCGTCCCCCGCCGCATCACTGCACACGCCGACACGCAGGAGTTCGCCGGACTCGTGGATGTCTTGAATGATGCGTTCGAGCGCTTGGAGCACGCGTTCGACGCCCAGCGGCGGATGATCACCGATGCTGCCCACGACTTGCGGACCCCGCTCACGGCCATGCGAGGCGAGGCGGAGATCGCCTTGCGCGGGCAGCGGGCACCGGAGGAATACCGCAAGACGCTGCAGAGCATGCTCGAGGATGTCGACCAGCTGACGGCGATCTCGGAATCGTTGATTCTGCTTGCCCGCCTCGAGGCCGGCGAGTTGGTGGTGGACCACCACGAGCAGGACGTAGCACACATCGCGCAGGAAGCGACCGACAAGGCGGACGCACGCGATTCAGCACACATCTTCACCTTTCACGGTACCGAGGCAGAGGTGTATGCGCCGGTCGACCGGCGTCTGGTATCCATCGGGATCGGCCAACTTCTGGACAACGTGACCAAGCACACGCCGACCGGAACGCGCACCGTTGTCTCGGTCGAGGCGACCGACACGCACGTTGGCGTCCGGATCGACGATTCGGGCCCCGGGCTCCCCGACGAGATTCTCCCCCATCTCTTCGAGCACTTCTACCGCAGCGATGCGGCTCGGACCAGAACCGGGTCAGTGGGGCTTGGCCTCACGATCACGGAGGCCATCGTGCGCGCACACGGGGGTGACATCACGGCGAGCCGAAGCCCGATGGGAGGGCTCCAAATCGCATTGCGGCTGCCGAAGACTGCCGCAACGGCTTGAGGCGAGAGGGCCGGTAGGCCCTCCCTCAGCGCCCCTTCACATTTCGTTGTCCTTCGCTTCATCCGCCACCGCCCATGTTCTATTGGGCGGAAAGGGCAGATGCGTAATGATACAAGGCAACGTCGGTAGGACAGACGCCTGGATCCGGGCAGGGATGGCCGTGGTGTTCTTCGTCACGGCGGCGTTGTTCAATCACATCCTGGTGCTGTCGCTCGTCGCAGCCCTCTTGGCAATCCTCTGCGGCGGGACCGCCCTGACGCACACGTGTCCGCTGTACACCCTGTTCGGCATCGATACGCGGGTACATCGGTCGCACACCTGACGCCGCCCGCGTGCACGTCCGCTCCTCCCGACATCCTCCCCACCACTCTCGACGACGCGAAGTGCGCCGGAGGTGTTGAGATGCGACGATTTGCACTCCTAGGTGCGGCAACGGTGGCTCTCACCGTGAGCGCACAGGCCGAAGAGATCCCGGCCTTCGCCAGGCGATATCGCGCAAGTTGCTCCCTCTGTCACAGTGTGGCACCCCGGCTGTCGGCCTTCGGTGAGATCTTCGCCGGCAACGGGTTCCGGATGGCTCCCAACGAACCCCCGCGCGACACGATCGACACCGGAGACGCACTGCTGGACTTGTACCGGGATTTGCCGTTGGCAATCAGGTTGGACGGGTACATCACCGGTTACCTGAACGGCGAGAACCGCACGGACCTGCAGACGCCCTACAACGCGAAGATCCTTGCCGGCGGCGCGATCTCCCGCAAGCTCTCGTACTACCTCTATTTCTTCCTGTTCGAGCGCGGCGAGGTCGGCGGCATCGAGGATGCTTTCGTCTATGTGAACGACATCGCCGGGAAGCCGATCGATATGGCAGCCGGGCAGTTCCAGGTCTCGGACCCGATGTTCAAGCGGGAGTTACGCCTCGAGTATGAGGATTACGCTATCTATCGGGCGCGCATCGGCCTCCAGCCAACGGACCTCACCTACGACCGGGGATTGATGGGCATCGTCGACGCTGCCGGCTTCACGATCACGGCCGAGGTGTTGAATGGCAACGGCAAGGTGGAAGCGGGCTCGGACCGACAGTTCGACAACGATCTCTTCAAGAATGTCTTCGCGCATGTCTCGCGAGACCTGACGGACGGGGTCCGACTCGGCGGCATGGGGTATTTCGGGAAGCAGCGATCCGCTGAGGGGACCGGACCGTTCGTGGAGAACACCGTCTGGATGGCCGGGGCGGACGCGACCCTGACGGTGGGCGATGTGGAGATCAACCTTCAATACATCCACCGGCAGGACGACACGCCGAACTTCGTCGAGGGCGAGCAAGAGGCCGTGACGAACGGCGCTCTTGCGGAGCTGATCGTGCACCCACGGGGGGCGCGGTGGTACGGCCTCGGGCTCTACAATCTGGTCGATACGGACCGGCCCCTGCTCAACGTTCGCCTCGGCGGCCCGGCCAACGTCGAGCGTTATCACACGATCACCGGTGGCGGTGGGTATCTGATCCGGCGTAACTTCCGTCTCCACGCCGAGGGGACCTACGACTTCGAGGAGGAGGAAGTCCGGCTCTCCGTCGGCGTCACGACAGCGTTCTAGCGTCGGACTCCCTGGAGGTCGTACCATGCCGAAGTGGACACGAGCAGCCTTCCTGATCGCGCCGATCGCCCTGGTGGCAGCACCAGTTGTCGCCCAGGACATGCCGGAAGGCGTCACGACGCAGATGATCGAGGAAGGTGGGAAGCTGTACCGTGGTGATGGGATTTGCTACGCCTGCCACGGGCAAGACGGGAAGGGAATGCAAGGGCTCGGAGCCAACCTCGCCGATGACGAGTGGCTGCACAGCGACGGGTCCGTCGAGGGGATCCTGAAGACCATCATCAACGGCGTCTCGGGAGACAAGTCGTCCGTCGGCGTTTCCATGCCGGCCGGGGGCGGCAGCGCCCTCAGTGACGAGAAGCTCAGCGCGGTGGCGGCGTACGTTTGGAGCCTCAGAACCACGGACAAGTAGTGCTCGTAGCGGGGGCGCCCGACCGGCGCCCCCGGCGCGGCTTCACATCCGTCGTCCCCCTATGCATCTTTGACGCTCGCCCCGGATTCCCTTCGAAATCCGGGCGTGATCGTGTGATTTCACTATCCAGTTTTCAGGAGTAGAGCTTCATCATGAAGATCCGACACTGCGCCACGTTGTTCGCTTTTGCCGCTCTGACGGCGTGCGGCGGGGGCGAGACGGCTGAAGAAGCCACAAGCGAAGCCCCCGAGGCTGCTCCGGCTGCCGAGGCGGCAGCACCGGCAGCGGCAATGGACGCCCCAAGCGGGCCGATCGATGAGGCCCTGGCAAGTCAGGGAGAGCAGTTGTTCACCACCCGTGGGTGCATGGGCTGCCATCAGATGGAGGCGAGGCTGATCGGCCCCGCACTCGGCGATGTCACGACGCGCCGTAGTTACGAGTGGATCACGGCCATGATCATCAAGCCCGACTCCATGCTCGCGAATGACGAGGATGCGAAGGCCCTGCTGGCCGAGTACGGCACTCCGATGGTCAGCATGGGCGCCACCGCCGAGGATGCGCGGGCGATCTACGAGTACCTGCGCGCACAGACCGAGTAGCAACCGGCGGGACATCCGCTTGCGGTACTTGGGTGGGCGCCGGCGTACGGTCGGCGCCCATTCGTGTTCTGGGGCAGTTCGGCGGCACCGGCATCCTTCCGCCTCTTCGTCTGGGAACAGGTGACATCGTGGAGCCATTCAAGATCAAGTCCGTCGAGTCGATCCCGTTCACCACGAGAGAACAACGTACGGCCGCACTCGCGAACGCGGGGTACAACCTGTTCGGTGTTCCGGCGGAGCTCATCACCATCGACCTGCTCACCGACTCCGGCACGTCGGCGATGTCGGATCGGCAATGGGCCGCCATCATGCTCGGGGATGAATCGTACGCCGGCAGCCGTAACTACTTCCAATTCGAGGAGACGGTCCGACGCATCACCGGCTACCGTCACGTCATCCCGACGCACCAAGGCCGCATGGCCGAGAACCTGTTGTTCACCAAGCTCGTCAAGCCCGGCGACCACATCCCTAACAACATCCACTTCGACACGACGCGGGCGAATATCGAGCACAACGGCGGTGTGGCGGTCAACTGCGTCATCGACGAGGCGTACGACCCGACACTGGAAGTGGATTACAAGGGCAACATGGACATCGCGAAGCTCGACCGCGTGTTCGCCGAGGTCGGGAAAGAGCGGATGCCCCTCGTGCTTCTCACGATTACCAACAACTCCGGTGGTGGCCAGCCGGTCAGCCTGGAAAACGCCGAACAGGTGTCGCGGTGGTGCCGCGATCACGGCGTCCCATTCTTCTTCGACGCTTGCCGTTTCGCGGAGAACGCCTACTTCAACAAGGTGCGCAGTGATATGGCGCCCGGCGTCGCGGAGATCGCCCGACGGTTCTTCGAGCTCGGGGATGGATGCACGATGTCCGCCAAGAAGGACGGGCTCGTGAACATTGGAGGGTTCGTCGCTCTGAATGAGGACGAGCTTGCCACCGGCTTGACGAACATGCTGATCCTGATCGAGGGATTCCCGACGTATGGCGGTCTGGCCGGTCGCGACCTCGCCGCGATTGCACAGGGTCTCGAGGACGTGCTCGACGAGCGATACCTCGAACACCGGCTCCGTCAGGTCCGGGAATTCGGCGACGGACTCCACGACGCGGGTATTCCCATCGTGCTCCCGGTTGGCGGCCATGCCGTGTACCTCGATGCTCGTCGGTTCCTCCCACACATCCCGCAGGACGCCTTCCCTGCGCAGGCGCTCACCTGCGAGCTGTACCTCGAAGGCGGGATTCGCGGCGTCGAGATCGGCGGGCTCATGTTCGGGGCCGACGGATCGTGGCCGGAACTCGAGCTCGTGCGGTTGGCAGTGCCGCGCCGGGTGTATACCAAAAGCCACCTCGACTATGTGGTCGAGGTGTGCCGGCGCATTCACGAGTACCGCGATCGCCTCTCCGGACTTCGGGTTACCTACGAAGCATCGGCACTGCGGCACTTCACTGCTCGCCTCGAACCCCTCACCACGTAACCGTACGCGCGGTGCCGACCTCCGACCCCGGACCGTTCCACTCGCCGAAGAAGCGGCAGTACGTCGAACGAGCAGCGCCTTCCGGCAGAGACGCGGATGCCGCGGCGCGAATCTACAAGCTCAAGGCAATGTGGTGGTCCGTGTGGGTCGGCCTCTTTGCGGTGCCGCTTGGCCTCCTGCTCGGGGGTTTTCCCGTGGGCCTGCTTGGCGGCCTCCTTGCACCGGTCCTCGTCTACTACGTCACCATGTCGCTCACCGAGGGGTCGGCGCGCGCGGCAAGCTCGATCCACAACCCGCAGGGCGAGATCGCGCCGATCAAGGAGGACTACTCCTTCGCGCAATCGCTGTCGGCGCGGGGCGACTTTGCAGGGGCCATACGCGAGTACGAGCACGCCACGCTGGCGTGTCCCGAGGATCCAGAACCGTACATTCGCGTCGCCCGCATCTACCGCCGCGACCTGCACAACCCAGCGACGGCACTCGAGTGGTTCAAGCGCGCGCGCCGAGATGCTGTCTTGGGACGCGGCCAGGAGCTCCTGATCACACAGGAGATCATCGAGCTGTATCGCAACGAGCTCGCTGCTCCGACGAGCGCGATCCCTGAGTTGGCTCGGCTGATCGATCGCTTCCCAGACGATCCCGGTGCCGACGCCGCACGCACGGAGCTCGCCGAGCTCCGTGACATGCTTGCCTCGGAGTGATGTCTCTGACGTTCAGCTGAGACGCTTACGGCCTTTCAGGCCTGAGGTTGTGCGCGGCGTCTCGTCCTGAGCACGAGCACACCGGCGAACAGGACCCCGGAGGCGAGGAGACCAAGACTCGTTGCCGCCGCCACTCCCGTCCCGCCGTATCCCATCAACCGCAATCCCGCCGTCACGCTCACTCCGGCGACAATCGCGGCGAGCGCTTCGGGCACACCGGGACGCCGGAGGTAGAGGCCCGCGATGACCGGCACGAACAAGCTCACGCCCAGCAATGCGTAGAACACACTGAGCGACCCGATGACCGATGGAAGGACGATGGCGAGCCCGACGCCGAGGCCACCGCCAACAACCGCGGCGATCCGCGCGACCCGCAGGATCTCGTGATCCCCGGCCTCGGGCCGGAGAAACCGCCGGTAGAGATCCCTGGACAGTGATGTCGCAAGCATGAACAGAATGGCATCGGCTGAGCTGATCTCTGCCGAGAAGACCGCGGCCAGTGCGAGGACGCCGAGTGCAGGGGGGAGCGCGTCGGTCAGCAGCGTCGGGAGTGCCAGCTCGTGGTGCGATAGTTCCGGCGCATAGACCCGTGCCACCATTCCCATCAGAGGAGGAACCGCCGCGAACACGAGCAGCACGAATCCGGACATGCCTACGCCAATCCGCACACTGCGGACATCGCGTGCCCCGTACACCTTTTGGACGAGCCCCGGGGAGACAATGAACGCCGGCGCGAGCAGGATGAGGTAGTTCCATCCCGAGGCGCCACTCGAGAAGAACGAGACGTACTCGGCGTGGCCGGCCGGCGCCTGGGCGGCAACGGCTGACCATCCGCCCGCGTCCGCCAATGCCCACGGCAGCGCCAGCCCAAGCCCCACCAGCAAGACCACGAGCTCCACGACATTGACCCAGGCTGACGTGAGTAGGCCACCCGCCGCGAAGTAGACCGTCATCACCAGTCCACCGATCAGGCACCCGATCGTCTTCGGGACGCCGGCGACGACATCCAGCACCCACGCGACCGCGATGAGTTGACCGGCCAGAATGGCCAGTGTGCCAAGCCACAGCAGCACGGCGATGATCGCGCGAACGGAACGGCCATAGCGATGCTCCAGGTAATCGCCTACCGTGTACAGTCCGTGATCGCGGGCAATCTTCCAGAGTCGAGGACCCACCCACAACGCCAGCACGATCGTGCCGATGCCGGCGGACCCGACCCACCACCATGCCGCGAGACCGTCACGGTATCCCAGGCCGGCTGCCCCGACCGTCGATCCCGCCCCGATATTGGCGGCGAGAACCGTGGCGAAGATGAGCCCCGGCCCAAGGCGGCGACCCGCAACGAAGAAGGCGCCGCTCGACTGCACGCGGCGCCCGATCCATACCCCGAGCAGGCTGAGACTGGCCGAATAAACGATCAGGAGCGTCAGCGAGTGATTCATCGCCCCCCGGAGGCGAGGTCGGCGGCGGTCGGCAGTCCCGGCAGCGCCGTCGCTTGCCGCACCGCGCGCAGGATGGCTTCGGCCGTCACGTCGGCGGCGAGCGCGCCGACCAGGGAGACATCGACCTCGTCATTCAGATCGCCCGTTGCCAGGCTGAACATCGTGTCACCGTCCCACGGCGTGTGCGCAGGGTAGATGGCCCGCGCCACCCCATCCTGGGCCATCTGCGCCACTTTCGTGGCCTGCGCTTTCGTCAGGCGCGCGTTCGTGACCACGACGCCGATCGTCGTATTCTGGCCCGCCGGGGGAGCCGGCAGCACATTCGCACGCAACAACACCCTGGCGTCGGCAAGGCTCGCTCCGTCTTCGGTGCGCACACCGGCCACAACCGCACCGGTTGCCGGATCGACCACATCGCCATAGGCATTGACCGCAACCAAGGCGGCGACGACGAGTCCGCTCTGTAACCTGACGGACGCCGTGCCTAACCCTCCTCGCATCGCATGTGCCTGGCCGCGTAGTTTGCCGACCGTCGCCCCCGCGCCCGCCCCGACACTTCCTTCGGCAGTCGGCCCCGTATTTGCCCGCTGGGCTGCTTCATACCCGCACGCGGCGTCCGGCCGGATGCGGGAGTCGTCGCCGACTCGCAGATCGAACAACGAAGCCTGTACGACGATCGGCACGTAGGAGCCACCGAACGCGAACCCGACCTGGCGCTCTTCCAGGTACCGCATCACTCCACCCGACACGTTCAATCCGAACGCACTACCGCCGGACAGCACAACAGCGTGCACAACCTCCACGGTGTTTACCGGATCCAAGAGTCCTGTCTCACGCGTCGCCGGTGCTCCCCGTACATCGACTCCGCCGACGGCACCGGCCTCCACGAGTACCACCGTACATCCCGTCGGTCGCTCAGGGCGGACATGATGGCCAGCACGTATCCCCGGTACCGCGGTGACGCCCCACGCGGCACTGCCGCCTTCTCCCTGCGCGCCCGCCGTTGGTGCGTGCAATGCAAGACTCATGACGAGGAAAGTGATGCGGTTGGCGCCGGGGCGCCACACGGGATGACGATTGCGGACCGGCACGACAGGCCTCCTCGATACAAGGACCTTCCCCGACACCGATAAAGTACACCCGGAGGACTCACCCGATACATACCGAACCGACGGTCAGCGGTCGTTGACGGTTGCAAAACTGCCCCTGATTCCCAACCTTGCTTCCCAGCAAGGCGCCCTGGTCGAAACCCGGGCGGCATCGTCCAACATCGAGGGGGGACGTCCCACCAGATATGCGGACCCGAGCAATCGTCAGTCACATGACGCGCGGCACCGATCGCATCGTCGTAATGCTGCTCGGCTCGTTGCTCGGATCGCCGCTCGGTGCACAGGATGCATGTCCGCGCGTCGTGAACCCGATGGTGCAGGAGGGTTGGGACCTCTATCAGCAGGGGAACGTAGACAGTGCTCACGTCCGCTTTCGCACCGCGCTCCGGCAGTGCCCGCAGCATCCGGACGCGCTGACCGGCACGGGCTACACCTTGCTGCGGTTCGATCGGATCGACGAAGCAGCCACGCTGTTCCGCGCCGCGATCGATGCCTCGGCCAGCGCAGCCGATGCATGGTTCGGCCTGGCACTCGTCGCGCGCCGACGCGCGAATCCAAACGCGGTGCGGGAAGCGGTGCAGGAGGTCCTCCGAATCGATCCCACGCGGCGGGACGCGCGAGAGATGTTGGCCACCGTCACACCGCCGGAACGGCCTGCACTGGTGTTGCCGGACACGATGGAGATGCGCTCCCGCACGCGGGACTCCCACTTCCAGGTACTCGTCGACGGCGTTTGGCAGACGTTCTACATCAAGGGCGTCAACCTCGGTGCTGCGTTGCCCGGGCGGTTCCCGAGCGAGTTTCCCGACTCCGTTACCTACGCCGATTGGATCGAGGGCATCGCCGAGATGGGGGCCAACACCATCCGGGTCTACACCATTCACCCCCCGCACTTCTACGAGGCGTTGGCAGCATTCAATCGGTCACATCCCGAAGCACCGCTGTGGCTGATCCACGGCGTGTGGACCGGGCTCCCGCCAGATCACGACTTCGCCGACTCGACCTGGAATGCGGAGTTCGCAGCGGAGATGTACCGGGTGGTCGACCTCCTGCACGGCCGTGCAGACATCGCCCCCCGACCGGGACACGCTGCCGGATTTTACACGGCTGACGTATCCCAGTGGACGCTGGGATACATCATCGGTCGCGAGTGGGAGCCGTTCGCGGTCTTCGCCTTCGACAAGGCCCACCCGGGGCTGCATTCGTGGGAGGGTACGTATCTCCACATCACCAATGGCACCGCCACCGACGTATGGTTGACGCAGACCTGCGATCGCCTGATCGCGTACGAGACCAACACGTACAACGTGCAGCGACCTGTCGCCTACACGAGCTGGCCGACCCTCGACCCGCTGTATCACGTGACGGAGGCATCCATTGCCGAGGATATGGCGATGCGTGGGCAGTTGGCACCGGACGAGGACGAGGAGCAACACGACGAAGACACCGCAGCGATCGATCCGTCGAAGATATCGGCCACCGCGGCGTTCCCGGCCGGGTTCTTCGCGGCGTACCACGCGTATCCGTACTACCCTGACTTCATCGTCCATGAGGGCGGGTATGCCGCATATCTTCACCGGCTGAAGGCGCACCACGCCGACATGCCGGTGGTTATCGCCGAGTACGGCGTGCCGACGAGTCTGGCCGTAGCGCACATGGCACCCGAGGGATGGCACCACGGCGGACATTCCGAGGCGCGGATGGCCGCCATCAACGCCGAACTCACTGAGCTCCTGGCGGCAGGCGGCATGGCCGGGGGCATTCTGTTCGCCTGGATCGACGAGTGGTTCAAACGCAACTGGCTCGTCATGAATCTCGAGCGCCCACAGGAGCGCGCGCGTCTCTGGCTCAATCGCATGAACCCGGAGCAGCAATACGGCGTGATTGCCATGGAGGCAGCGCCCCGCCTTTCCGGCAGTACCCTTGGCGATCGGCTCGTGTCATGGAAAGCGGTTCCGGCGCTGTACGCCGGGCGACTGCGGGCGCTTGCGGACGAGGCCTATCTCCGACTCCTGGTCACACCGGAGCCATCGGGAGCCGACACGATCTTCATCGGTATCGATGTCGGCGACCCCGACGCCGGTTCGTTCCGATGGCCAGCCCGGCGCGGCGGACAGCTCCCCGTAGGAGTCGAGTTCGTGATTCAGGTCACGGCCACCGAGGCGCGCATGCTCGCCGATCCCCGCGCAAAGCCGTTCCGCGTGCGACGACAGCCGACGTTCCGCGGGGAACTCGAGTACATGGACGTTGCCACTCCGCCGCCGGGCATGTTTCAGGGACCCTTCGATCAGGTACCGAACTACCCGCTCGGTGCGGCCCGCCACACAGCGGGTCGCTACGACTCGCTTCCCATTGTCACCAACCGGGTGCGCCTGGGACGTGACAGCCTCGAGCGCGCTGCATCCGGATACGACTGGGGCATCCTCCGTCAGGGGGGTGAGCCCGACGGATTGTGGGAGCGCGATCCGGAAACGGGAACCGTGGAAGTCCGCCTGCCGTGGACGCTCATCAATGTCACCGATCCCAGCAGTCGCCGCGTGCTCGCGACCCCGCCCGACGTACGGGGGTTTCAGGGCGTGCCGATCGAAGCGATCCATCTCGCGCTGGCCATGAAGACTGCCTGGGGTGAGTGGAGCGAGTACCCGCAGGGAGGGGATGCTGTCGCCCAATTCTCCTGGGCGCCATGGGAATTCCCCTCATGGCGCGCCCGACGACGGCCGGTGTTCGAAGCAATGCGGTCCGCCTTCGAGCGGCTCCCGAGTGAGCCCAAGCAACCATGACACCGATTCGGGTACTCGTCATGCTGGTCGTCACGCTCTCTCTGGCTGCGTCAGGGTTGCACGCACAGGACCCGGCAGACGACGCGTGGAACCGGGGCGACCATGAGACCGCCCGAGCGTTGTACGCAGAGCGCGTCGCGGTCGACTCGTCGGACGTTCGGGCGCTACATCGGCTCGCCTTGCTCTTCGCCTGGAATCGTGAGTTCACGCCGAGCCTTGCCCTCTTCGATCGCTTGTTGGACGTCGTGCCGGACAACGTCGAGGCGCAGGTGGATCGCGCGCGCGTGCTGTCGTGGGCAAGCCGCTTCGACGAGTCGGTGGCGGCATACGCTGACGTCCTGCGGCAACGACCCACCGAGCGACAGGCACGGCTCGGATTGGCACAAGTACTCTCATGGTCGGGGCGGCTGGACTCGGCTACCGTCGTGTACGAGGATCTCCTCGCGGACGACCCCCGTGATCTCGATGCGCTCCGCGGGATTGCGCGCGCCACGGCGTGGAGCGGCGATCTCAAGCACGCGGAAATGCACTGGCGAGAGGCACTCGAGGCCGGCGGGGATGACGGGGCGACGCTGATCGGTCTGTCCCAAACGCTGCGGTGGCAGGGACGGGCTGGCGAGGCCCGCGACGCGCTTGAACGGGTACCGCTGGACCAACGGAGCATGCCTGAGTACGTCGATGAATCGCGCTGGGTGGACGTTGCCTTGTCGCCGACCGTCGCTCCGTCGGTGACCTACGAGTGGGACTCCGACGGCAACGAGATGATGACCGTGGCCCTCCGCGGGAGCCACCCCGTCACGACCCGTGCCCGGATCGAGCTTGCCGGGTACCTCAGGACGACGTGGGACGACCCCCCCGCGAACGATCCACAGTACGACGAGCGGCTCCTGTCGTGGGGCGTCACACTCGGCGGACGCTATGTGTTCGCACCCGGCTGGGCCGTCGGTGCCGGTGCGGGCCTGTCGAGCACGAATGCCACCGACGCCTGGACCGAGCCCCTCTTCTTTGCCAATGTCTCGAGCCCGAGTCGCAACCGCGTCGCCGGGAGACTGAGCTTCACCCGTAGCGCCTTCGACCCAACGAGGGATCTGGTCGAGCGCGGAGTCACGTTCACCGAGACCTCAGCCAGTATCACACTCCGCCCAGCTGATCGTTGGGGTGTCGATGCCGGCGTGGCGTACGGCATCTTCGACGGCAGCGAATCGAACGGTCGTCTCCTGGGACACGCAACGGGCAACTACCGCGTCACCCCATCATGGGCAGCCCTCGCGCGGATCAGGAGCTTCGGCTTCGAGAAGAGCCGTGGGACACCTGGCACCGCGGGCTACTTCAACGACAGTTACTTCAATCCGGCGTTTTACTTCCTTGGCGAAGTGTTTCCTCGATGGCAGCCACTCCGCGGCCCGTGGCACCTGTCGGCCGAGTTCGGACTCGGGATCGAGCACATCGACATAGGTCCCGGACAGACGCCAACGACGCGCTGGCCCACGTATCGCGGTTCCGTGCGCGCGGCGTATGATCTCGCGCCCGGTCGCCAGATCAGCCTTGCAGGCATGTACACCGACAATGCCGGGCCCTTTGCCGGGAATACCCCAGGGTACAGGTACGTCGCGGCCACCCTTGCCGGATCGTGGGCGTTTTGACGGTCAGTCGGACCGTGCCGATGTGGTCGACTTTTCCATCAGTGGTTCGTATCATGTTGATTGACATTCGGTTGCGACAATCCGACGACGGGTCGGGCGAGCGCGTTGCGCCGATCACTCCGAATCGGGACCAGCATGCCGAACACTGCTGACCACGCAGTTGTCCGCATTCTCATCGTCGACGACGACCAGCACACGCTCGACGTTGCCCGACAGGCGCTGCGCGCGCCTGACCTCGAAGTCCTCGCCGCTCATTCCGCCGCCGAGGCGGAGGCCCTGCTCGAAGGTCAAACCGTCAACCTCATTCTCCTCGGTCTCGTGCTCCCCGATGCGGACGGCCGGTCGGTCCTGCAGCGCTTGGGGGAGAAAGCGCCGACGGCGACGGTGCCGGTGATGATGCTGGCTGAAGAGATCGGCCCGAACCCGAAGGAAGAGTGTATTGGCCTCGGAGTCGCGGACTTCATTGCAAAACCTGTCGACCCCGAATCGCTCGCCAATGCCATCGCGGCCACGCTGGAGCGCGCGTCCAGCGAACACCCGAGTCCGCTGCATGACCCGGTAACCGGGCTCGCGAATCGCGCCGCGTTCCTCGACCGTTTCATGGCAAACGTCACCGAGAGCTCGCGATCCGGCCATTACTCAGCGATGGCACTCTTGGACTTGGACGGTCTGGCGCAGATCAACTCGGCGTGGGGCAACGCCATGGGTGACCAGGTACTGACCCACACCGGACATGCGATCGCCGAGTTGATCCGTGATCACGACATGATCGCACGATGGCGGGAAGACGAGTTTGCCGTCCTGTTGCCAGGCATGGATCTCGACACGGCCGCACGTCTCTTCGCCAAGGCGCAGGCGGTGCTCACGACGTCGCCGCTGGCAGTCTCGGACAACGTGGAGCTGACGGCGACGTTCTGTGCCGGGATCACGACCGCGGTTTCGGGGGCAAAGGTGCAGGAGGTGATCTCGCAGGCCGAGCGCGCACTCGTGCATGCGAAGCGTCGGGGCGTGTCACACGTGGTCACCTCCGAGGAGGAGTTCCCGGACGAGCCGGCGACTGTGCTCATTGCAGAAGACGACCGCGTCTCGGCGGCGCTCGTACGTCATCGGATCGAGCGTGCCGGTCTCACGGTCATCCACCGCGAGAACGGGACCGAGGCATTGGAGGCGGCGAAGCAGCACGCTGTCGACCTGTTCATTTTGGATATTCGCATGCCACGCATGGATGGCTTCGAGCTCCTCCGGTCACTCCGTGCCCTGCCACAGTACGCCGACACGCCGATCCTCATGCTGACGAGCTTGGGCCGCGAAGAAGACATCGTACGGGCCTTTCACCTCGGCGCGAGCGATTATGTGACGAAGCCCTTCTCACCCGTCGAGTTGCTGGCGCGCGTACAACGACTGCTGCGGTCGCACGCCTCAACCCGCCGCCTCTAACAGAGGGTGTCCGTGACACCCGAGGTGCAGGAATTCGGCAGCCGAGTCCTCCTGCTCCTGATCATCGGCATCGCGCTCTTGGTCCTGCTGGCGATCGGGTTCGCCATCTCCGTCGTCATGCTCCGCAGGAAAAACGATCGCACCCGCGTTCACTGGCAGCGTCTCGAGAGCAAGTGGGACGAGGTTCTGCTGGACGTGCTCGCCGGCGCCCGGCCAAAAGACGCATTTTGGGAGATCGTCGCACCTGGAGAGCAGCTGTACGCGGTCAACTATGTGTTGCGGTACATCAAGCGTGTCGAGGGGGAGGAGCGGGTCCGTCTGCAGGAGCTCGGGCGCCCGTATCTCGAGCCCGTCATTCCTCGCATGCAGCGTGGCGATCCGGAGCGCCGGGCGCGCGCGGTGCAAACCGTCGGTGAGATCGGCTTGCCCGAACATGCCGAGTTGGTGATCCGAGCGCTCGACGATCCGTCTCCGCTGGTCGCGATGGTCGCTGCCCGGTCGCTGGCGCGGAAGGAGCACCCAGAGTTCATCCGCGAGGTTCTCAAGCGGCTTCACCGCTTTTCGACGTGGAGCCGCAACTTCCTCTCGTCGATGCTGGCGGCGGTGGGTGCCGATGCCATGCCCATTCTGCGAGAGGTGTACGGAGATCCGCACCACCCAACGCAAGTGCGTGCCATCGTCGCACAGGCGCTGGGCTACCTCCACGACTTCGGGGCTGCCGATGTGGCGGCCCGAGTCCTGGAGACGGAGGAGGATCGTGAGATACTCGCGGCATCACTCCGGTTGATCAGCGGTGTCGGTCAACCCGAGCACCTGCCCGCAGTGCGCCGGTTGGTGACATCTTCGGACTTCGTGGTCCGGGCCGCGGCCGTCAGCGCCATCGGAAACATTGGCCGGCCGGACGACATGCCGCTCTTGCACACGGCCTGTGAGGATGATTCGCGCTGGGTCGCAATCCATGCCGCGCGGGCGCTCCGCGACGCGGGCCATGTCGACAGCCTCCAGAAGCTCGCCGCTTCGGGACGCGCGCGGGCCACCCTCGCGATGCAGGTCCTCTCCGAGGTGGACCTGTGACCGGCTTCGCCATCCTCCTCACCGGCCTCACGCTCTTCAACGCCGTCGTGCTCGTGTATTTCGTCGTGCTGAACACGGTGTACCTGACCACCAGCATCATCGCGTTCCGCGACATCCGGCGGTACGTCCGGCGGCTCAAGTCCCTGGATTTCGGGGACCTTCTGTCGTCCGAGGGCATGCCACCGGTCACCGTGATCGCGCCGGCGTTCAACGAGGAGCTCACCTGTGTCGAGTCGGTCAGCTCTCTCCTCATGCTCGAATACCCGCAGTACGAGGTCGTGGTCGTGAACGACGGCTCGACCGACGGGACGCTCACACAGCTGCAAAAGGCGTTCGATCTCGTTCCCGCAGCACGCCTTCCGACGGCAGAGCTCGCAACGGCACCGGTGCGGCGAGCATACCAGAGCCAGCGGCGTCCGAACCTGTGGGTGATCGACAAGGAAAACGGTGGGAAATCCGATGCGCTCAACGCCGGTATCAACCTGTGCGTGACGCCGCTCTTCTGCGCCATGGACGCCGACAGCATCCTCGAGCGCGACGCACTCATGCGCATCGTCCGTCCGTTTCTCGAAGATGCCAACACGATTGCGGCCGGTGGCGTGGTCCGTATCGCGAACGGCTGTACAATCAAAGACGGCAACGTGACGGGTGTGCGGTTTCCCCGTAATCTGTGGGCGCGCTTTCAGGTGTTGGAATACCTCCGCTCGTTTCTTGCCGGTCGCATGGGATGGGCCGTGCTGGATGCAACGCTGATCATCTCCGGGGCGTTCGGCGTCTTTCGACGGAACACCGTCGTCGCGGCCGGCGGCTACGCGTCGGAGTACACGAGCGGCAGCACCGTGGGCGAGGACATGGAGCTGGTTGTCCGACTGCACCGGCACTGCCGCGAGCGGAAGATCCCATATCACATCCGGTTCGTCCCCGACCCCGTGGCCTGGACGGAATGCCCCGAGTCGCTGCGCACGCTCGCACGGCAACGCGACCGCTGGCAGCGCGGCATGGCCGAGAGCCTGCTCCGCCACCGCACGATGCTGTTCAACCGCCGGTATGGTCGCATTGGCTTCCTCGCCTACCCGTACTTCCTGTTTCTCGAAACGCTTGGTTTGCCGATCGAGATCTTGGGGTACTTCGCGTTTGCCGTGACGGTGGTGTTGGGTTTGGCCGAACCCGTATACGTCGTGGGCTTCTTCATGGCGGCCTTTGCCTTCGGCATGGTCCTGTCGATCGCGGCAGTCGGCTTGGAGGAGTTGGGGTTCCGCCGGTACCCGAAGGTCGGGGATCTCGTCCGCTTGTTCGTGTTGGGTGCAGCCGAGAACTTCGGCTATCGGCAGCTTATTGCGTTCTGGCGGCTTCACGGTCTGATTTCTGCTGTACGAGGCAAGAAACACTGGGGCACAATGGAGCGACAGGGGTTTCGGGACGATCGCATCAAGAAGGACGCGGCATGACCGATCCGTCGATGCGACCGGTCGATTGGGACGTTCTTGCACGGATCAGCCACGATCTGCGCACGCCGATGAACGGCATCATCGGCCTCGTCGAGCTCCTCCATCACACCGAATTGGATCCGGAGCAGCGTCGCTCCGTCGAGCTCATCAAGATCTCGGCCGAATCGTTGATGGGGCTCGTGAACGACATTCTCGACCTGTCGAGATTGCGAAGCGATCGTGTGGAGCTCGAAGACATCGTCTTCGACGTCGGTACGTTGGTCGATTCTACCGTCCGGCTCTTACGCGTCCGGGCCTTTGAGCAGAACATCGATTTGACGTACGAGATCGACGCCGACGTTCCGCGGATGGTTCGTGGTGACCCCAGTCGCCTGCGCCAGATTCTCACGAATCTCATCGGCAACGCCATCAAGTTCACCCGCCAGGGCAGCGTCGATCTGTCCGTCTCCTGCCGGAGCGACAGCCGTTGTGCAGGCGGGATTCACTTCGTGGTTCGCGACACCGGGATCGGGATTCCGGCCGACCGGTTGGACGCAATCTTCGAGGAGTACTCTCAAGCGTCGATCAGTACGGCGCGCGAGTACGGCGGCACCGGGCTTGGCCTTGCGATTGCACGCCACCTTGCCCACCTGATGGGGGGCGCTATCTCGGTGAGGAGCACCCTCGGTGTCGGCAGCGCGTTCGCTGTGGACGTCCAACTCACGCCGGTCGCGGCGGACGAGCCTCTGGAAGTTGGAGGTGACCATACGACCCTGGAGACCGCGCGGGTGCTCGTTATCGACGATCACGCGGAGTCTCGAGGGGCATCGGTCGCGGTTCTCCAGAATGTCGGCGTCGACGTGCGGGGGATGAGGCGAGGCGACGACGGTGTGGACGAGTTACGCCGTGGGTTCGCCGACAGCAGCCCGTACCAGCTCGTGATCCTCGACGCATGGGTGGGAGGCGAGGACGGCTTTGACCTCGCAGCGACGATTCTTTCGGACGATCACCTGCGCGACACCCGCGTCATACTGTTGACGAACTCCGGGCGCAGGGGTGACGGCCAACGATGCCGTGATATCGGGATTCATGGCTACCTCACCAGGCCCGTGGAACCTGACGATCTCGTGACTGCCACGGCACGCGTGCTTGCGGGCCGCGACGACGACCTGGTCACGCGCCACTTCCTCGAGGAGCGACGGCGGCGGCTTCGCATCCTCCTGGCGGATGACAACGAGGTCAATCGACAGGTCGCCGTGGCAATCCTCGAGAAGCGTGGTCATACGGTCGACAGTGTCGTGGACGGTACGGAGGCGGTCGACGCGGCCGCGTCGGCGGTTTACGACGTGGCGTTGCTCGACGTCGAAATGCCGGAGATGGACGGACCGTCCGCTGCGGGCAAGCTACGCACGTTACCCAGCGCAGCCCGGACACAGATCGTGGGAATGACGGCCCACGCGAACTTCGCCAACGAAGCCACGTTCCGCGCTGCTGGCATGGACGCGTGTATCACCAAACCTTTCAAGCCACGGGACCTCGTGCGCGTCGTCGAATCGATCGCTGCCCCCGCGTCGCCGGGCCGGACGAGCGGTCACGTCGACCGCGTCGTCGATCCCGTCAATCTCACCGAATTCCGCCGGATGATGCGCGAGGCCGGCATCGAGGGTACGGCAAACAAGATCATCACCGTGTTCTTGGAAGATGCGCCGCAGCGCATGGCGGCCCTGCATGAGGCCACGAACGCGCGGAATGGGCAGGACATTCGTATGGCCGCCCACGCCTTCAAGTCCGCCGCCGCGACCATTCGCGCAGAGAGTCTCGCGGAGTTGTTGAACCACGTGGAAAAGGCGGGCGAGCTCGACGACATCGACAAGGCCGCCGAGCTCCTCCCGCAGGTGCATGCCGAAGCGGACAGCGTGCAGGCGTTTCTCGAGCCCCTGCGCACCGACTGACCTGCCGTCGACGCGCGGCTTCCCGTCAGGCCGCCGTCCCCACCTCCTGGACGTGCACATCCCGCTGCGGGAACGGGATGCTGCAGCCCGCACGCTCGAGTTCTTCCTTCATGGTCCGCATCAGGTGAAATCGCAGGTCCCAGTAGTCGGCAGCACGGCACCATGGACGGACCACCAGGTTCACGGACGAATCACCCAGTTCACTCACCGCAATCGTCGGCGCAGGATCCTTGAGCACGCGCTGGTCGGCATCCAGGATTGCCTGCAATGTTCGCATGGCGACAGCGATGTCGTCGTCATAGGAGATCCCGGCGACGAGATCGATCCGCCTGGTATCGTTGGCGGCGTAGTTCTTGATCGTGGTCCCCCAGACGGCGCTGTTCGGGATGACGATGCCGACGTTGTCCGGCGTGTTGAGGCGCGTGGTGAAGATGTTGATCTCCTGCACCGCGCCCGCGGTGCCCGCGGCCTCGATGAAGTCACCGACCCGGAACGGCCGGAACACGAGCAGCATTACCCCGGACGCGAAGTTGCCGAGCGTCCCCTGTAGCGCCAGTCCCACCGCGAGCCCCGCAGCACCCAACACCGCAATGACCGACGTTGTCTGTACACCCACCATCCCGAGAGCGGCGATGATGACGAACGCCATCAGTGCGTAGTACAGCAGGCCGGTCATGAACGGCACGAGCGTGGCATCGAGCTCGCTCCGATCGAGCGCGCGCCGGAGCGCGCGACGCGCCCACCCGGCAACGATGCGGCCGATCAGGAAGACGGCGAGTGCCCCGAGGAGCTTGAGGCCCCACTGAGCAACGAGCGTCTGCACCGTCGCAACGAATCCGTTGATGTCGAAGTTCACTGAACGCACTCCTGAGGAATGAGACGCGGTATGTGGTAGATCCGGACGAGCCTGTCGACGGGCAGGACGTCTCGCGCGTCCCGTCCGTCAACTTGGCACGAGGTACGGAATTGCAGCTCGAATGCGTATACGCAGCACTCCGGGAGTTGTAGCCCGCCGCACCGGAATCAGGGGCTAGCAGTCCGGTGCTGCCGTGCCCTCGGAGAGAGCGTCAATCGACCAGTCGCCCGTGGCGTGATCTGGACGTTCGGGAACCCGATTCCGATTCCGCTCGGGCGTCCCGTCGGAGGTGAGTAATCGTGGATCGAGGATTTGTCTGAGCTTCGCTGTCCGCACACCTACGCTCCCATACTCGGTGTCGAAAGGTCAATGGCAGCGAACAATGTAATCACGCTCGGTCACAAGTGTGTAACACCGTCGGTGCGGATTCATCACTGCGTCACGTCCGAGTGTCCGCGTGGCCCGACCACGGCCACCGCCTACTCGGGCACGCGCGCAACCACGGCCGATGTGTCCGCCGGACCCCGCCGAAGCGTGACAGCGACGCGGTCGCCGCGGGTCAGTGTCCACGTTGCAGGATCGAGCGTGGATGGAGTCACGAGATGCAGATAGTGACCGGTGGCATCGAGGGTATCGAGCGCCCTCACGTCTTGAAGATCTCCGATTTCATCCAGGACGAGGCCGGATCGCGCCACCGGATCTTCGTAGCGAAGTGCTACATCAAGGTCCATCGGTGCTCCCCCTGGCACGACGACAACTCCCCCCCGGACCAGGAGATCCGCCGGCACCGACTCGTTGAACGGCAGCGTCTCGTACGGCTCGATGTCGATATCTCCGAACCGCTCGGCTGCAATCGCCTCGAGTGCGGTGAGAATGAGACGGGCGTTGAGTCGCCGCAGCTTCTGCTTCTCGGGATCGCCCGGCAGGGCCCCGCTCTCGATGAGGATGGTACTGGTACCCCACTGCTGGATGAGATCCCCGAACGCCCGCGGATTGAAGGTGTCATCGTACTTCGCCACCCGACCCGGGATTGCGTCGGCGAGCCCGCGCGCCAAGATCGACGCCAGGGCGCGTGCGCGACTGCGCACCGGGCCGTAGGACCGTGCAGAGTCGGCTGCTGGGGCCAACAACGCAATTGCAACCTGTGCACCGTCAGCTCCTGCCGTGTTGCGAGCGCTCTGATCGTGGAGGTTGAACCCGAACGCCGGTTGTAGGCTATCCCGCAACGCCTTGAGAACCCGTCCCTCGGGAGTGGCCAACCGCCTGGCGTCGCGATTGATATCCACCCCCACGGCATTGTGGCGACGGAAGACTTCCGCCCCGTCGGGGTTCAGCATTGGCAGCATGACGACTGTGAGTCGATCACGGATCGTCACCCGGAGCCCGTCGTCGGACTGCGCGAAGAAGCGCACGATGTCGGCGAGCGCCATCGTCGCCGTGGACTCGTCCCCGTGCATCTGCGACCACAGTAAGACGTGCGTCGGGCCGGTGCCGAAGGTCACTGCATGGATGGCGCGGCCCTGTACAGAGTGGCCGACGCTCGTGACCGTGACATCACCGACGCCATCGAACGGCAGCAACGCATTCCACAGGTGCGTGTGGGTGAAACGGCGCTCCGTGAACGACGCGAGGCGGTATGCGTCTACAACGCTGTCAGGTACGAGGGCACAACACGACGGTGCGTGGGGACTCGTCGCAACGATTGCCGGCAGGAGGAGAGACGCAATGGTAAGCATCGGCGCTTCGAACACGTGGAGGGTTGCAGGCTGTCGGTGACGTGCACAGCCTGCAACGTGAGGTCCCGGCCCCGGACGAGCAAGCCCACCACACGGACCGCCTATGGTCTCTTGGTGGCCAATCGTCCACGTTGCAGGGTACAGAGGCCTCCCGACGGGGAGAAAGGAGTGTCCCACATGGACGTCAGACAGTTCGGGTACGGGGCGTTGCTCGATGGAACGCCCGTCGATGCCTTCACGGTTCGCAATACAAACGGGATGGCATTCACCGCCATAACGTACGGAGGGATCGTCGTCTCGATCGAGACCCCCGATCGTCGAGGAGCGACGGCCGATGTCGTACTCGGGTTCGGCGATCTGGCCGGATACCTGGGCGACCATCCGTACGTCGGAGCCATCGTCGGTCGCTACGCCAACCGGATCGCCAAGGGGATGTTCACACTCGACGGCACCGCCTACACGCTCGCAACGAACAATCCCCCGAACCACCTGCACGGCGGGAACCAGGGCTTCGATGCCGTCATATGGAATGCCGAACCGATCCGCGGGGTGGACAGCTCGGGTGTGACCCTGCGCTACACAAGCCCAGACGGGGACGAGGGATACCCGGGCAATCTCGCGGTGACCGTGGCCTACACGCTCACGAACGACAATGCGCTGACCATGGACTATCATGCGCACACCGACGCACCGACGCCGGTGAACCTCACCCAACACACGTACTTCAACCTGTCCGGTGACCCGACCCGCGATGTCTTGGATCACGTCGTTTGCATCGATGCCGATCGATTCACGCCCGTGGACAGCACACTCGTTCCGACCGGCGCCCTGGCGTCGGTTGCCGGCACCCCGTTCGATTTCACGACACCACATTCGATCGGAGCGCGGATCGCGGACGACCACGAACAGCTGCAATACGGCAGCGGTTACGACCACAACTTCGTGCTGGGGATAGGCAAGACACCACTCGAGCGTGCGGCGTTCATCGAGGAACCGTCATCCGGTCGCACCCTAGAGGTCTCCACCACCGAGCCTGGTGTGCAGTTCTACACCGGCAACTTCCTGGATGGGAGCCTCATCGGTAAGGGTGGTCGGCCCTACCCACGACGCTCCGGCTTCTGCCTCGAAACGCAACACTTCCCGGACTCCCCGAACCACCCGGCCTTCCCGAGTACTATCCTCCGGCCCGGTGAAGAATACCGCTCTCGCACGGTGTGGCGCTTCGGGATCACCCCATAAACCCGCGGGATTGCTGACGTTCTCGACCTGGACGGAACACCCACGATCTCGCGGGGTCGGAAAACACGAGGCGCGTATTCGGGATCGGCACATATCGTGCAACGCCAGATATCACGAGGTCTTGCGTCACCACCTTTGCCAGAAGGAGGGACCATGATCGCTCCAACCGTGCACCGCCAGCTGCGTCGCGCCGATGTCCAGGAACTCATCTCGGCGATTGGGCGCACGGACCAGAGAGCGGCCGGCGAGGCAGCCGCGGCCCTCGAGCGCGGCGATGTGGACACCGTCCTCGACACGCCCGCCGCGGCCGAAGCCGTGCGCGGCCACGGTGGCGCCCCCGCTCCGGTGTCGCTTCTGCTGCTCTGGTACGTGCCCGTACGGGCGGAATTGCTCGCCCGTCACGAATCGAACATCCCGGTAGCCGACTTTACGGCATCGGTCCCGCTTTTCTTCACCCGGGCGCGAAGGCGAAGCGCGCAGTTTACGAACACCTACCTGACCGATTGGGTTCGCACCGTCGAGTCACTGCCGCGCGGCACCACGGGGCGAGCCGAGGCGGCGTCGCGGTGTGCGGCGCGGGCGCTGTGGTGGGCAGGCTGCTTCCCGACACACCTGGAGGAGCGCTACGGCGCGGGCGCACGCAAAGCGTTTCTAACGCTCGCAGCATCGATGCTCCGGGAAGCATCGCGTATTATCGGCAGCAAGGCACCCGACCTCGCCGAGTTGTACGCGCGCGTCGCGGGCGAGGTTGATTTGCTCGGTGACGCGCTGCACACCGTCGCTGTGGGCTATCTGGGCAAGGACGCACACTCGGCACGTGGCCGGCTCGATCGGTATCTCGCGCGTCTCCGGGAAACGGCGGCGTAGCGGGCTGTCGGGACGCCACGGCAATCCCCGTGGGGCGTAGAGTGCGCTGGCGCGCTGTGCGCCCCACACCACATCACTCCCTCGGCTCGTACCGGCCGTCGAACCACACCTGCCACGCTCCGGTGGCAGGATCCTGCTGTTCAAAGAACTGCCGTACCGTTCCGTCAGCGTTGGGCGTCCAGGTGCCACGAAAGGGAAGCGACTGTTTGCGCGCGTAGGTGTGTATCTCGCCGACCAGCACCATCGACCCGCTCTCGTCCACCCCCCCTTCGATGTCGATGGAATACCCGTTCGCGATCCATACCTGCCGCCACTGTTCGGTCACCGCGTCGTAGTAATTGACCGACATGCCCGTGCCACCGCTGGCCGACGTCCACCGCTCCACCAGCACACAGCCCGACTCCTGCGCTTCGATGCGATTCCGGCCAGCGAGGTTGCCGTTGGCGTTGTTGTACACGTCCCATTCACCAATCCAGAAATCGAAGGCGCGAAATGCCGGGTCGTCTTGGCAGATCGCGGACGACTCTTGGACCTGACCTACCAGGCTACAAGGCGTCAACGCGAGCAGGGCCAGCGCCGGCGTCACCAACCGTAGTTGCAGCATACATGTTCCCTTCGGTGTGCCTGACGGGGTGCGTACAGTTGCCGAGGCGTCGGCAACAAGGGGTTGCGGGCGTGTTACCCCAACTTCTCGTGCAGCCGAGGGGAAGGCAAATCTCGAGCGTCCCTGGCGTCTTTTGGTTCCTCGCGTTGGCACGTGGACTGAGGGGTGCGCCCGGCAGTGCACGTTTCCCTGGCTCCCGGCGTCGCGTTACCCCATCTTTCGGGCAAGAGTCTGCCTTCCGGGCGAGATGCACCCGGAGGCATCATGACCGTTGGAGTCACAATGACCACACCACAGGGTGCTATTCCCGACCTCACGATCGAGACGCTGTCCCGCAGCTTCTTCAAGGAATCCGTCAACTACGGATTCACGCAGATGGACTACGTGCGTTTCGTGAACCGCCTTCTCGATCTGTCCATGAATCAGACCGGCGATGGAACGTCAGGCCAGGAAGATTCCGCCGCCGTCGACGTGGCTGCGCCGCGCGAGCCAGCCACACTGCCGCTCATGGGTCCCAACATCCGCGTTCGAGCATTTGCCGAGGCCGACGATCTCATGCGTCTCGAGCAGTGGATCGCCGAGGCGGGCGGGCGGTACTTCTTGCTCTCCCGCACCACTTCGCGCGCGATGAGCGTTGCCGACCTGGTGCACAGCGACGGCAGCGTTCTCGGGGTGATCACGCTGCCGGACGGCACGCCCATCGGGTGCGTGGCGTTTCTCGATTACGACGCTGACCAGCGAAAGGCCGAACTTCGCAAGCTCGTCGGCGATCCGGCGCAGCGTGGCAAAGGGTACGGGAAAGAAGCGTCAGCACTGTGGATCCGGTATGGACTCACGACGCTTGGCCTCAAGAAGATCTATCTCAACACCCTTGAAACCAACATCCACAACGTTCACCTGAACGAAGAGCTCGGCTTCCGCGTCGAGGGCATCCTGCGCAACGAATTGTTGATCGACGGGGAGTACCGCGATGTCCTGCGTATGGGGTTGTGGAGCGAATGAGGTGTCGTGATCGGGTCCTACGTCCCGGTCATCGTACGGCGTCCACGCTCGTTTTGACATCTCCGGCGAGCGGTGCCGTGGTCATCGGAAGCGCCGTCGGGAACTGATCCCCGAGTTCCCTCCGCAGGTTCATCTTGCGCATCACGGCCTCGAACTCGGGATCGCCATGAAATGCGTCGTAGCCCTCGCGCGCGACGACCCACGCCATCCACGCATGCGCCGGCTCGTAGTCCATCCAACGTAGCGCCTGTTCACGGTTGCCAAGCGCTGTGTGGATCCGTGCGAGTGCGTGGGCATTCCACGCACTGGGTGGTTGTGCTTCAAACTGCGCCAGAATAGGTCGCGCTTCGTCAGACCGCCCAGCGCGTACATAGGTGATTGCGAGCGCGGACGACCATCGCGGGAAGACGTCGGCCAACTTCTGATGCACCTCAATGGCTTCTTCGTGCTGCCCCAGATGCGACAACGTTTCGCCCAGGACGTAGTGCGCGATCACGCCCGGGCTGTACCGCTCCACATTCTCCCGCGCCAGCGGGAGCGCACGCTCGTACTGCCCTGAACCAAAGTGCACGGCGGGCAACCACGTCGTGTGGAGCGGGGTCAGTGGATCCAGTTCCTGTGCGCGGCGATGTTCAGCGAGCGCCTCCTCGATGCGACCGAACACCACCAGGTACCAGGCGTAGTGGTAGTGGTTCATCGCCAGGCTGGGATTGAGCTCGTTGGCTCGCCGGAACGCCCGCTCCGCCCCGGCCCAGTCACGCTCGGCGTAGGTCTTATAGTCGGCCAGCGCCGCCCACGCCTCGGCGAGTGTTGAGTCGAGGCGGAGCGCGCGCTCCGCCGCAGCCCGAGTTCTCGGCCACGCGTCGTCCGGCGGGTCGAACCCGTGACCGAGTGTCGCGTAGGCGAGAGCCAAGCCGGCGTACGCGAGGGGATCGGCGGGGTTGCGCTCGACGGCTTCGGCGAAGTACTCGATGGCGGTGTCGGCTGCCGCGCGTGTGGTGCGGTTGTTCAGCACGTGCATCCCGCGGAGATAGGCCTCGTACACATCGGGATTCACGGGCCGACTCTCACTGAGGGCCGCCTCGTCCTCAGCAGTAAGCTGCCATTCGATCTTCTCGGCAATGGCACGCGCAAACCCTCGGTAAAGCGCCACGACATTCGACAGCACGCCGTCGAACGAAGCCGCCCACAGTTGCTCCCCTCCGTCGTCGTAGAGCCGTGCGGTGATCTCGAGACTATCGCCATCCCTGAAGACGGAGCCTTCGAGGACACCGTCCACCCGCAGCTGGCTGGCGATGTCCGGGAGCGGCTGATCAGTGTCTCGGAACTGTGCCATCGTTGCCCGAGCCGTAACCGACAACCCGAGTTGGCCGAGCTCGGCGATCAGGGCCTCGTGCACCCCCTCCACCAGGTATGCCTGCTCGGGATCGTTCGTGAGATCGACGAGCGGCAGCACGGCAAGGCGTTCGACCGTCGCATGGGTGGCGAGCGTGGCGAGACTCCATACGCCCAGCGCAACGACCGCGGTCACTGCCGCGCCGGCCGCCGCCCAGCGCCGGCGTCCACGATGTCGTACCCGGGCCACGACGGTCCCGGTCGTCAAGGCTGCCGAAAACTCGTTCACTGTCGCGAAGCGGTCGTTCGGGTCCTTCGCCAGTGCCCGCTCCACCGCCCGCTCCACGAACAAGGGGATCGCCGGGTCGCTCGTCCGGAGATGGGGAACCGGGTCCGTCGAGTGCTTCGCCAGCAGTTCCTGAGGCGTTGTCCCCTCGAAAGGCGGATGGCCACCGACCATCTCGTACACCACGCAGCCCAGGGCATACACATCTGTGCGCGAGTCGACCGCTGCGGCACCGCTCCATTGCTCGGGACTCATGTACGCAGGCGTGCCCACGGCGAGCCCCGTGCCCGTCAGGCGCTCGCCGCCCGCCGCCTCCACGGCCCGTGCGATCCCGAAGTCGGCTACAATCGCCTGATCGCCGGCCAGCATGATGTTCTCGGGTTTTATGTCCCGGTGAACGACGCCACGCTCGTGCGCATAGGCCAAGGCCGACGACACCTGGTCGGTCAGCTTGACCGTCTCCGCAACGGTGAGCTTCCCGGCCCGCACCAACCGATCGCGAAGGGATTCGCCCTCGACGTAGGGCATCATGTAGTAGAGGAGCCCGTCGGCTTCCCCGGAATCGAAGAGCGGCAGGATATGGGGATGGGAAAGCTGCGCCGCAATCTCGATCTCGCGCACAAACCGGTCGGCGCCGAGGCTCGCAGCAAGCGCCGGACGCAGTACCTTGATCGCGACGCGCCGCCGATGTTTCACATCCTGGGCCAGGTACACGGTGGCCATACCCCCGCTGCCCAGTTCCCGCTCGACGGTGTACCGGTCTCCGAGGGCTTCAGCCAATGCTCGCTGTTGGGGCACCGCGGTCATGGTCGTTCCCCTACCCACCCTTTCGGCATGTCGATCCACGCTCGCTGTTGCGCCGCACCTCTACATGTCGCCGTACGGCATTGCCGGCGTGTGACCGCGCAGACGCGCGTACACCGTCAAGGCACCGCGATGGTGTGCCGTGTGATCCTGGTAGATCGCGAGGCGCGGGGCACCACCCATCACCGGGCCGTCCGGCAGTGCGGTGACGAGTTCCATCGGACTCAGGCCCTGGGTCCTTTCAATGGCCGAACCGAACGCTCGGTCCACCCACGCACGAGCATCGGTCAGCGAATCGACCGCCGCCACTTCGGCACCCATCCGCTCGAAGTCGAGGTCGAACCCCTCCGGCCGGGACGCACCCTCCATGAACCAGTCCACGGTCTGTGCAACGTGTGCGACCACTTGGGCCGTCGTCATGGCACCGTCGAACGGTGCGAAGGTGGAGTCGTCCTCCACCAGGCAGCGCGTCGACCGGTCGAACCATTCCTTCGTATCCCGCAGCATCTGCACAAACGAGTTGGAATCCATCGTTGGCTCCTCCCGTACAGCAACACCCCACTTGTCGACCATCCGCATCGGCAGGTTCTGCAACCTCTGCGAATGTGCCGAACTCAGGGCACTCTCGCAAAGGGATGTACGAGAGTCGGAAATCGAGGTCGCGCTATTGTGCCGAGAACTCGGCGAGCCCTCCGTGGCGGCGTCCTGTCAGCAGCGCGCTCGGCGGAGGTTAGCCCTGGTGGGACGATGCCGACGCTGCAGGGTCTGCCTGCGGGTCGGAGGATTCTTCGGACTCCGACGGTGTGTGGGGATAGCGCACCGATACCACCTTGGGGTCCCGCTTCTTCCCCTTGCCGATCTTTGCTTCAGCCACGAGCGTCTGCCCGAGGATATGCCGCAGCTTGTCCGTTCGCACACGATCTCCTGTTTCGGTCACCAAGCCCTACGGAATCTGACCGCTCACCGTCAGTTGACCGTTAGACAGGACCCCGCAAGTGCGCTTCGTGTGACATTTTGTCCCACTCACGGTGGCTCACAAGGCTGCGGCGTACCCCGAACTCGTGGTTACTGAACGAGTTCGGGGTTTGGGGATGTGCGGAAGTGTGCCGGAGTGGGCAGCACCGTTCGAGAACGTGCGAAACCCGATTGCCACCGCACCGTTGTCACCCATGCGGCCCTGATATCACGGGTGCCGCCGAAAACATCATGCCGACGACACCCTCACCTGGTGGCTGCGCTACTCGGCCGGCAGACGGGAGACGACCTCACCATTGGCATCGAGGAACTCGAGCACCGGATCCCCGTCAGGTGCCACGGACATGCGGATCCGTGACCTCCCCTGTACGTCGCGCATGTCCAGGATCATGGCGTCGTTCCGGCCCTTGCCGAAGAACAGGCGGCGCGTGGTCAACTCGCCCCGCTCCCGCATCGCTTCGATGGCAGCATCGCGTGCTTCAGGGTCGCTCAATGCGTTGGCGCTGTCGTATCTGGCCATCATGACATCGGAGGGGATGTTCGGCTGCTGCCACATCTCGAGTGCCGTGGAGTAGGCGCCGTTATCACCTTCGAGGTGCCGGAATCCGATGGTCTGATCGTTCCGCACCTTGTCCCACGTAAAGGACCCGAAGTGGCCATTCTCGCCGTTCGCACCGAAGACCAACCCGCCCATCTCGTCGCCGAGATGATTGAAGAAGATCATGCCCGGAGGGCGCGGG
>JBDHJO010000106.1:0-22288 GCA_039586875.1 Gemmatimonadota bacterium
GAGGCTGCGGTCGAGCGATCGATTGAACCCCAGTCGTCACGGCGGTCGTTTCTGTGGAAGGCCTGGTTCGGCCTTGCGGCCGTGGCGTTGGCCGAAGCGGCGTGGGTGGTCATCGATCTCCTGAGACCCAGGCGCGTCGTGGCGGACGAGACGGCCGTGGTGACGGCCGGTCCCGTGGAGCGGTTCGAGCCGGGGTCTGTCACAGCGTTTCCCCAGGGCAAGTTCTATCTCGTCCGGCTGGACGACGGCGGCTTCCTCGCCGTCTCACGCGAGTGCACCCATCTCGGATGCACCGTGCCGTGGGTGGAGGCCGAGCGCCAATTCGTCTGTCCGTGCCATGCATCGGCCTTCGACCTCCGCGGCGACGTCATCAACCCGCCGGCTCCGCGTGCGCTCGACCGTTTCGAGGTCCGCATCGAGAACAGCGTCGTGAAGGTCAACACGGCGAACCGGGAACGCCGTGCCGCCTTCACCCTCGGCCAGGTCACCAGGTCGTGAGCGAGGGCAGACGCATGGCGTCCTCCGGGCAGCAATCGCCCGATGTCGCCGAGGCGTCACTCACCCGGTGGCTGACCGTCGGCGTGGTCGCGACTGCCGTGATCGTCCTGTCGTTTCCGCTTTACCTCCTTCGGCACAACCTCACGGCCAGGTCCGCCCCGACGGAAGCCGCCGCACCCACCTTCGTGGGGCGGTCCCAGTGCATCGACTGCCACGAGGCGGCGTACGACGCATGGACAGGCTCCGACCACGACAATGCCATGGACGTGGCCACCGACAGCACCGTGCGCGGCGACTTCAACGACACCGAGTTCGCACACGACGGGATCACGAGCCGGTTCTACCGGCGCGACGGGAAGTTCTTCGTACACACCGAGGGGCCCGGCGGCGAGATGGCGGAGTTCGAGATCACCCACACGTTCGGGTGGGAACCGCTCCAGCAGTACCTCGTCCCGTTCCCCGGCGGGCGCCTGCAGGCACTCGGCGTGGCATGGGACACCGAGCGAGGCGAGTGGTTCGACCTCTATCCTGACCTGGATATCCCTGCCGACGACTGGCTGCACTGGACGCGGAACGCGCAGAACTGGAACGGCATGTGCGCGGAGTGCCACTCGACCAACCTGATCAAGGGATACGACGCCGACGCGCAGACTTTTTCGACCACGTGGTCCGAAATCGACGTGAGTTGTGAGGCCTGTCACGGCCCGGGTTCGGGGCACGTGGAGTGGGCGAGCATGCCCGACATGGCCCGACCCGCCATCGAGAACTACGGCCTCCTGATCGGTACGAGCGACATGTCGGCCGAGCATTACGTGGAATTGTGCGCGCCGTGCCACGCACGGCGGACCGAGCTCGGAGACTACGATCACACGAGCCCCCACCTCATGGACAACGTCCTGCCGGCTGCACTGCGGGAGGGCCTGTACCACGCCGACGGCCAGATCCTCGACGAGGTGTACGTCTACGGTTCGTTCGTGCAGAGCAAGATGTTCCGCATGGGTATCAAGTGCGCCGACTGCCACGATGCGCACAGCTTGAAGCTGCACCGAGACGGGAATGCGCTGTGCACCCAGTGCCACCGGGCCGACACCTTCGACAGCTACGACCATCACTTCCACCAGAAGGTGCACGAAGGTGAGCCGAGCGACGGCGCGCTGTGTGTGAAGTGCCACATGGTGGAACAGCCGTACATGGTGATCGACTGGCGGGCGGATCACAGCCTACGGCTCCCCCGTCCCGATCTGTCCCAGGAGATCGGCGTGCCGAACGCCTGCACACAGAGTGGATGCCATGACGATCAGCCGCTCGCGTGGTCGGCGCGGTACTACCGCGAGTGGTACGGTACCGCCAAGCGGCCGCACTACGGCCAGGTGTTCGCCGCCGCCAGGGCCGGACGCGCGGACGCGCGCGCACAGTTGATCGCGATTGCGGAGGACCCGCTCTATGCCGCCATCGTTCGCGCCACCGCACTCACGCTGCTCGAGCAGTATCCCGGGCCCGATGTCACGGAGACATTCAATCAGGCGCTGGGTGATGACGACGCGCTGATCCGCTACACGGCGCTGTCGAGTCTCGTGGCCGAGTCCGGCGAGCGGTATGTCGAGCTCGTGTCGCCGCTCCTGTTCGACCCGGTCAAGGCCGTGCGGATCGAAGCAGCCGCACGGTTGGCCGACGCACCGGGGCAGTATCTCGAAGCGTACCAGCGCCAGGCCCTCGCGGCTGGTCTCGAGGAGTACGAGGCGACCATGCGGTATTCACTCGATTTCAGCTTCGCCGGTCACAACCTGGGCAACCTCTACTCGCGCCTTGGCGATCGGGCGCGGGCCGAGCGCTACTACCGGGCAGCGGTCGAGGTGGACGATCTGTTCTACCCGGCCAAGGTGAACCTGGCCGTGCTGCTGAACGCACAGGGCCGGAACCCCGAAGCCGAGCAATTGCTGCGCGACGTCGTGCGCGACTACCCCGAGCAGTACGACGCCGCCTATTCGCTGGGGCTCCTGCTCGCGGAGATGAACCGGATCGAGGATGCGGTCGCGTTCCTCGGACGCGCGTCGGGAGGAATCCCGGAGCGCGGCCGCGTCCACTACAACTATGGGCTCGCGCTGCAGGCCGTCGGGCGGCTGCCGGAAGCCGAGCGAGCCCTGCGACGTGCAGCTGACGTCGAGCCCGACAATCCTGACTTCCTCTTCGCGCTCGGCGATCACTACCTGCGGCGGGACATGCCGTCCCGGGCGCTGCAACTTGCGGATCGCATTCTGGCGATCGCACCCGGGCATCAGGGTGCAGCTCAGTTGCGCGCGGCGGCGGCACGCGCGGCGAGCAGGTAGGAGGTCCTACAGCACCTCGACGGTCGCGCGGTGGCCCCGCGCTTTCCCCAGCCGCTTGTCGCAGGTCACGAGCGGTGCCCCGCGCACCTCCGCCAACGCGACATAGGCCGCATCGTACGCCGACAAGTGGTACCGAAGCTCCCAAATCCGCTCGAGAAGTAGATCGTGCCGGTACCGCGTGATAGGGAGGTAGGGAGGTCCGCCATGTCCGTGAGCGCCTGTCGTCCCCGGTCGACGGTTACCTCGCGAGCCAGCGCCAGCCATCGCAGCGCGTGGGCTGCCTCGAGGTCGATCAGATGCGACATGTCTGCATGTGCACCACATGTCTACCCTAGGGTCAAGCGCTCTGGCTCAAGGGCCTTGATGGCACCGCACACGGTCCGACGCCAATCACACCGTTGCCCAGCGAGTTCATCGCACCTCTGCAACCTGAACCGGGCGCAGAAGGATCGGCGAAATGCGTTTCGGTAGAGCGGTCGACCTGGCCGCTGGGGAGGGGGGGGGCGCGACCGGCTTACCCTGACAGGGCCTTGTCGATCTCGAGGGTTAGGTCCACTGCCTGCACACTGTGGGTGAGGGCCCCGATGGACACGAAGTCGGCACCGGCCCTCGCATACGCGCCGACCGTCTGGAGGGTGATGCCACCTGTCGCCTCGACTTCGATGGCCGGCGCACGCTGACGCGCCAACGTGGCGAGGACGCCAAACTCCTCCGGGGTTCGGTTGTCGATCAGCAATCGGTCCACCCCAGCACGGCACGCCAGCTCCACGTGTTCCGCCGATTCGACCTCCACCTGGATAGCTGCTGCGCTGCGGCGTCGGGCCTCCTGCACGACGGACTCGAGGTTACGCCCCGCTTCCTGCAACAGCACCCAGTGGTTGTCCTTCAGCATCACGACCCGGTCCAAGCCGAGGCGGTGCAGATGCCCGCCACCCGCGACGACAGCCGTTGCATCGAACAGGCGAAGTCCTGGCGCCGTCTTGCGGGTGTGAAGGATGCGGCACGTGGTGCCGCTCACCGCTTCGACGAAGCACCGCGTGGCCGTGGCGATCCCGCAGCCCCGTTGCAGGAGGTTGAGCAGGGGTCGCTCGACCCGCAGCACCGACGACGCGTGTCCCTTGAGGATCCCGAGCTCCGCACCGGGTCCCACGCGGCCACCGTCGCCTGCTATCCATTCCGCACTCGCCCCGGCCTGGGCGGCAACCTCCGCTGCATATGCCAGGCCGGCGACCACTATGGTGTCTCGTGTGCGGACGGTACCCTCGCAGGGTCCGGAGGCTCCCATGACGTCGGTCGTGATGTCGGAGGACCCATCTTCGGCAAGCACCTGCGCGGCCAACCAACGAGCGTTGCGGAGCAGCGCGTGCGGATCGAGGTCGGTGGCCATGAGGGAACTCGCGCCGTCAGCCGAGGGCAATCATCCGGTCAATCGCCGCCTTGGCGCGGCGCGCCGTGTCGGCAGGCACCGTCACCAGGTGCTGATCGTCGCGAAGCGCATCGCGCACGTCCTCGAGCGTGATGGTCTTCATGTAGTGGCACAGGGCCTCCGGATCCGCCGCCACGAACTCCTTGTCCGGGGAGATCTGCTGCATTCGGTGCATGATGCCCACTTCCGTGGCCACGATGTACCTGGACGCCGCGCCCGAGGTGGCAGCGCGGATCATTCCCTCGGTCGACGCGATATGCACACCCGTCGGGTCGACGTCACCAAGTCCCATCCCGTAGATGAGCTGCCCGGCGCACCCGCACTCCGGATGCACGAGCACCTCAGCATCGGGGTACGCTTCTCGCTTGGCGTTGACGCTTCTGGCGTGAATGGCCTTGTGCACGTGGCATTCGCCCATCCATACCTCGACGTCGCTGTCGCGGCGCTCACGCTTGATATGTGCGCCGAGAAAGAAGTCGGGCAGGAACAGGATGCCCTTGTCTTCAGGGATCGCGTCGATCACCTCGAGGACATTCCCGCTGGTACAGCAGTAATCGAGCTCCGCCTTGACGTCCGCCGACGTGTTCACATACCCGACGGCCACGTGCTCGGGAAACGCCGCGCGCCACCGACGCACATCGTCCGCCGTGATCGTTGCCGCCAACGAACACCCTGCTTCCAAATTGGGGAGCAGCACCCGCTTGTCCGGTGACAGAATGGCCGCCGTCTCCGCCATGAAGTGAACACCGGCGAACACGATCACGTCGGCGTCGGTGTCGGCAGCTTCCCTCGACAGGCCCAGCGAATCGCCCACGTAGTCGGCGATGTCCTGCACTTCGGCGCGCTGGTAGTTATGTGCCAGGATCACCGCATCGCGCGCGTCGGCGAGCGCGCGAATCTCGCGGTGCAGTTCCCGGATGCGTGCGGGTGATGGGGTCGACCAGTCGACCACCGGCATCGATACGGCCACTGCAGTCCCCTTCGTCCATGCGTGCGAGGTCGACAATCTAACCCCTCCCGCCTGCAGCGGAAGCACTTGGCCGGACATGTCCCACGCAAGGTTGTCGCTCGTCGTACCGATTCCCTACGACCTTCTCTTAGAGACAGTCGGTCAAGCCTTGTTAGCCTCTACCTGCCCAGCTAGCTTCCCTACCCAACGATGAAGCCTTCTTTAAGGTTCACGATAGTCGATATCCCGTTTTGCGTGATTTTCCCAACAAGGAGACCTGCATTCATGCACCGCACTTTCAGGGCGGGGGCTCTTGCCGCAGCCGTCGTGGGATTCGTCCTCTCATTGACAACGCCGGCAGGCGCACAAGACCGCCCCAACATCCTCGTTGTCTGGGGTGATGACATCGGCCAGTCCAACATCAGTGCCTACACGATGGGCATGATGGGCTATCGGACACCGAACATCGACCGGATTGCCAACGAGGGCATGATCTTTACGGATTACTACGGCGAGCAGAGCTGCACCGCCGGCCGGGCATCCTTCATCATGGGACAGAGTGTGTTCCGCACGGGCTTGTCGAAGGTCGGACTGCCCGGAGCCGATCTCGGCATGCGCGAGGAGGAGCCGACCATTGCGGGCCTGCTGAAGGCTCGCGGATACACGACGGGACAGTTCGGCAAGAATCACCTCGGCGACAAGGACGTGCACCTCCCCACCAACCACGGCTTCGACGAGTTCTTCGGCAACCTGTACCACCTGAACGCCGAGGAGGAGCCGGAGAACGAGGATTACCCCGGCGACATGATCACCGCCGATGGGCGGACGTTTCGCGAGCGGTTCGGCCCGCGCGGTGTGATTCACAGTTGGGCCAACGAAGACGGAACGCAGCGGGTCGAAGACACCGGCCCGCTCACGAAGAAGCGGATGGAGACCGTCGACGACGAGACCTCCGATGCCGCCATTGCCTTCATCCGGCGGGCTCACGAGGCGGGCGAGCCGTTCTTCGTCTGGTGGAGCGGGACACGAATGCACTTCCGCACCCACGTGAAGGACGAACTACGCGGCATCTCCGGCCAGGACGAGTACTCCGACGGCATGGTCGAGCACGACATGCACATCGGGAAGTTTCTCGCGCTGCTGGACGAACTCGGCATCGCCGAGAACACGATCGTGTTCTACTCCACGGACAACGGACCGCACTACAACACGTGGCCTGATGCCGCCGCCACACCATTCCGGGGCGAGAAGAACACGAACTGGGAGGGTGGCTGGCGCGTGCCGGCCGCCGTGCGCTGGCCCGGTCACATCGCGTCCGGATCCGTGACAAACGAGATCGTTCACCATATGGACTGGCTGCCGACGTTCGTCGCGGCCGCCGGTGACGCCGACATCAAGGCAAAGCTGATGCGGGGCGGGGTCGACGCGATCGGCCGATCCTACAAGGTGCACCTCGACGGGTACAACATCCTCCCCCTGCTCACGGGCGAGACCGACGAGAGCCCGCGCCACGAGATCTTCTACTTCTCGGACGACGGTGATTTGACCGCGCTCCGCTACGACGACTGGAAACTCATCTTTATGGAGCAGCGCGTCGAAGCGACCCTCCAGGCGTGGGCAGAACCGTTCGTGCCGCTTCGGGTTCCGCTGATCTTCAACCTTCGGCGCGACCCCTACGAGCGCGCGCAGAAGACGTCCAACACCTACTACGACTGGTTGATCGATCGGGCATATCTGCTCGTGCCGGCGCAGACGTACGTCGGCAGGTTCCTGGCGACGTTCCAGGAATTCCCGCCGCGGCAGAAGGCGGCGAGCTTCAGCCTGGATCAGGTGATGGAGCAGCTCGTACCGCCGACCAAATAGTCGGTCGATGCGTGGAAACAAGGAGGCCGGATCGTCGGGGCACCACCCAAGCGTGGCCACCCGGCGACCCGGCCTCGTTCTTCGATTCAGAGGCTGAACCCTATCGGAGACGAAGCATGCCTCGATTGATGGCCCTCGCGGCCGTGACACTCTCACTGGTCGCCTGCGCACCCTCGCCCGGCGGCGACCCGCTGCCCTCATGGAACGACGGTGCGTCGAAGTCCAGCATCGTCGACTTCGTTGCTGCCGTCACCGACTCGACCCGATCGACAGTTGTGCCGCCACGCGAACGCATTGCGGTGTTCGACAACGACGGCACGCTGTGGGCCGAGCAACCGATGTACTTCCAGCTGGCGTTCGCGATCGACCGCGTGCAAGAGCTGGCGGCCGACCATCCCGAGTGGTCATCCCAGATGCCGTACGCCGCGATTCTGAGTGGTGACACCGATGCGCTCGGCGCGCTGACGGAGCACGATATCGTCGAGATCGTGATGGCCACCCATGCGGGGATGACGATCGACGAGTTTCAGGCCGCGGTTGCGGAATGGCTGGCACGTGCGCGACATCCGCGTTTCGACGTGCCGTATCCCGCGCTCGTCTATCAGCCCATGATCGAACTGCTCGACTATCTCAGAGCGAACGGTTTCAAGACGTTCATCGTGTCGGGTGGTGGCATCGACTTCATGCGGGTGTTCGCCGAAGAGGTGTACGGCATCCCGCCTGAGCAGACCATCGGGTCGATGGGTGCCCTCGCATTCGAGTGGCGAGACGACCGCCCGGTGCTCGTGAAGCAGCCGGGTATCGACTTCATCGACGACAAGGAAGGCAAGCCCGTCGGCATCGCCCGCATCATCGGTCGCCGGCCGATCGCCGCGTTTGGGAACTCGGACGGGGATCTCGCGATGCTGCAGTACACGGCGGCGGGTCCCGGCGCGCGGCTCATGGTCTACGTCCACCACGACGATGCCGAGCGCGAGTGGGCGTACGACCGCGAGTCACATATCGGTCGGTTGGACCGCGGCCTCGATGAAGCAGCCGAGCGCGGGTGGACGGTGGTGTCGATGAAGAGCGACTGGCAACAGGTGTTCGCCGTGGAGTGATCGCGGCGCAGGTCCCGGCGGCAGCAGCGGCGTGGACTGCGCACGGAGTACGCCACTACCGAATCGACGCACCCGCGGGTACACTGGCGAGCACGATTCCGTTTCCCCTCGATTCCGTTTCCCCTTTCCGGTTGAAGAAGATCAAACCATGCGTCCAGCGCTGTTCTTCCTCGTCACGTCCGCAATGGTGACCGCTATCGTTCCCGTCTCCGCGCAAGAGCGCGACAACAACCGCACCCTCGGCGGCCACAGCTTCGTCACGTCGAGTATCGTGGATGACGCATTCACCGGGACGTATGTCCGTACGACCACGGGCGCCGGGCGTGCCGTTGGTCTCGAGGTGCCGGTCTACGACCTGGACAGCAACGTCGTCGCCACCCTGGGCGGCAACATCGCGTTTCTCTCCCTCGGCCTCGGCTATCAGCAACGACTGGCGAAGTGGGTGGCGGTCCGTGCCAGCTTCACCGGGGCGGCCCGAACCGGCACGAACCACATCACACTGCTCGCCGAAGGAGCGTCCGCGGTGTACGGCGGCACGTTCGGGGCCACATTCCGGCTCGTGGAGAAGGACCGCTTCTTCCTGTCGGCCATCGCGGAGACGCGCTCGAACTCCATCTACGCGATCAGCCCACTCGATTTCGTGCGCGATGTCATCGAGGGCGGAGCGGCGGACAGCACGACCAGCCTCTTGGAGAAGGGCGACAACTGGCGCCTGGTCGGCGGCCTGCGCACCGCGTACGGCTTCTCGCCCCTGCTCGGCGTCTCCGGGCTCGTCGAGTACGGCCCGGCGAAGCGGTTCTTTGCCGACGAGGCCGGCGATCGCAACACGAGCCAGTTCCGCCTCGGCGGCTCCGTGAGCGTCGACCTGCGGCACGCCACGCCCGTACCGCTCGGGTTTGTGGGATCACTGAACTACCAATCGGAGAACGATCGGGGCGACGACATCGCGGGCCGCCAGGCCACCTTCGGCCTCGGCGTGTTCTACACCGGCCGCCGCGATCTGACGCTGGGCCTCGAGACAGCCGTCCAGCGCTTCGACCAACGTGACCTCGAGAACAAGGTGAGCACCGGGCAGATCCGACTTGTGCTACGTTACGACTTCTGAGCCGCCGGGGCATGCGGGCTGTCTGACGGGCGAAGCCTTCCCGGTCACAGCATCCGCCGAGAGGCAGGCGTGTCCTTTCACTTCCCCGCCCCCTCTCCCCGGGGTACACTGTCTCCAATGACGTTGTCGGGTTCGACGCGCGTCGCGGATCGCGCGGGTCATCGCCCCAGGTCGATCACTCTCACTGACGCAAGGCGCTGCATGCAGCTATCTCACGCGCTCGCCACAACGGTTCTCGCCACCATGGCCACCGCTACCGGTCTCGCCGGCCAGGCGGCACCCCGCTGCGACTTCAGTGCCGTTCCCGGCGTCGTTTGGTCCGGCACGGAACGTCAGATGACCCTGACGCAGTTGGCAGAGTATGCCGCCCCGATCTTCTGGCATTCGCCCGACGAGCCAACCCTGGAGGGCATGCGCGGCAAGGACATCCGCATCCCCGCAGCCCTGCCGTTCGAGCACCAACCCGACGCACCGGTGGTGTACTTCCAGTACAACGCGATCGCGGAGCGGAGTGACGGCGAGGAGGACGGCCCCGGCTATGTGCCGGATACCGCACAAAAGGGCAGCGGCATCATCGACCTGCACAATGTCGTGGCGATGAACCTGAAGTACATCGCCTACTACCCTCGCGAGGAGGGGCTCGGGGGCCACGATCACGATGTCGAGCCCACGGAGTTTCGGATCTGGGTACTCCGCAGCACGGATATAGCGGACGATGCCGAGGACGCCGTCGAGTGCGACGAGTTGACCTATGTAATCGGTGTCGCCCGTGTCACGGCCGAGGCACATGGGCTCGAGTGGTTCTTCAACGTGCTCAACGTGGACGAGTACACCGAGTTCCCCTTCATGCTGCTCGTGGAGGAGGGGAAGCACGGCATGTGCACCGACAAGAATGCCGACGGGTACTACACACCCGGGTTTGACGTGAACGTGCGCGTGAACGATGCCTGGGGGTTGCGCGACATCATCCGCGGCGGCGCCCTGTTCACGGGGAAGTTCGAATCGTGGATGGCGAAGGTGCGGCGGCCAGAACACCGCGTGTTCCCGCCGCTGCCGGACGACAGCCCCGTGCGCGGAGAGTACGTCGTGGACGGCGTGTACGCTCCGGACAATGCCATCTATGAACTCCGCCCATTCCCGGCCTCGGCGGAGGCAATCGGAGACGACCTGCTCCAGCACAAGATGGCCGAGAAAGAGAAGGTCGATTGGCCGGAGATGGAGAAAGTAGGCTCGGTGGAGGAGTTCTACCGCTGGGCCGAAGCGGACTTGGCGCTCAAGTCATTCGCCATCTCGTTCCGGGCCGACGGTGATCTCGGGCTCTCGTTCGTCTTCCCACTCCTCATCGTCAAGAACGTCGAGGACCCGATGACAGGCGGATTCCTCGTGCACCGCATGTACCTGAAGGACCGGGGCCTGCAGGACTTCGGCTGGATGTTGATGTACACGCCGTCGGCGTCCCGGTGGGTAGACACCTACTTCGCCGTGGGCGCCGAGTGGGACCGGACGCGCATCGACCCACCACCAACCGACCCCGATGCGCCGACACGCACCACCGATGTGGACTTCGTGATGGAGACCGGGATCAAGTTTCGGGTCAACATCACGAAGACGCCGATCAAATTCCTGTCGTTCCTGACGGACTACATGGGTTTCCGGGCTGGGATCAAGAACACGGGATTCTTCGACATCAGTCGGCTGACGTACGTGCTGGAGTTCGGCGCGGGGGTGTGGTAGGGACGAAAGGGAGAGCTTCGCTACTCCGCGGCGCGGAACCGGCGGATGGTCTCTAGCGCCTCGACGTCGGCCGCGTCCAGTGGCCGCGCCGTCTGCTTCGTGGCAATGAGGTCGTCGATCCCGATCAGGGGAATGTCGACCCCTTCAACGTTCACGATTGACGACCGCGAGATGGCCTGGTCGTACTTGACGCTCCAGGCGACGGTGAAGATATCGACCTGCGGATCATCCCCGATCACCGTGATCGGACGCGCCAGAATCTCCTCGGCGCGCCACTCCCGAGCGAACCCCCACCCCAGGCCGCTCAGCGCCTCCAAGAGGCGTTCCGCATTCTCTGTCGATCGTTCGATGAGTATGTCGACGTCGGTGGTGGCGCGCACGTAACCGTGCAGAACGCAGGCGATCCCACCGATGACGAGGTATTTCACGCCGAATTTGTTCAGTCGGGCGCACACCCGCGTGGCCAGTGTCGTCGGCTTCACAGACGGATCAACCTGTTCTTCTTCCACTCGTAATAGGCCTCGTAGGTATCGAAACCCAGCACCTGAAGACTGACACCTGACCCCGTCGATGGCGCACCGAGCCGGGCGAGCTCCTCCGCGCGGTGCAGCCGTTCGAGGGCCGGCAGAGCGAGCTCACTGCGCAGACGACGCATTCGGGCCGCCGCGATCTCCGCTGCGGCGTCGGTGATTGGTTCCGGAGCCTCGACGGTTGGCGCTCGAGTGGCGGCGTAGGGGACCGTTGCCTGCTCCCGGACACCCCGCACCGCGTTTGTTTGCCCGAGGTACTGCCGCAGGGCCTCGGTTAGCACCCAACTGCGGGAGCGATCGAGGCTCTCGGCCTGTCTGTCGGCGGCCTCGACGAGGGCTCGCGGTACGGAAATAGTGATGCGGCTCTGCATGGTATGATACTATATGATACTCTCATACCATGCAAGTCAGACATGTTCGCCCACCGCCGCGACATCGACGCGACCTCATCCGGCGAGTAGGTTCGGCCACGTCGCCAAAGCACGAGGAACCGCATGGCGCACAACCCCATTGTCGTGATCGGTGCCGGCGCCGCCGGCATCCTGGCCACGCTGTTCGCGGCTCGCGGTGGGCGAAGGGTCGTGCTCCTCGAGCGCAGCAAGGACGGCGGGCGGAAGATTCTCATCTCTGGCGGCGGCCGCTGCAACATCCTGCCCTCCGCCGTCGAGCCCGACCGATTCGTCACGGCATCCTCGCCCAACTCGCTGCGTAACATCCTGCGGTCGTGGCCGCTGGACGAGCAGCGCACGTTCTTCGAGCGGGAATTGCGCATGCCGTTGGTGCTCGAACCGGAGACAGGGAAACTCTTTCCCGAGAGCAACAAGGCGCGCGACGTGCGTGACCGTCTGCTCCAGCGCGTGCGGGAAGCCGGCGCCGTCATCCGTCTTGCCACGACGGTCGAGAGCGTCTCCCCTCCGGCGGCTCCCGGCGAGACCTGGGCCGTCCGCCTGCGGGGTGCCGAGACATTGGACGCATCCGCAGTCGTGCTCGCCACCGGCGGGCTGTCCGTCCCGAAGACCGGGAGCGACGGGATCGGCCTCCGCATTGCCCGCGACCTGGGCCACACGATCCATCCCACCTACCCTGCCCTGACACCGCTCTCGGCCGACCCGCCGGTGCATGCGGATCTCGCAGGCATCTCGCTCACCGTCACGATCCGGGCGCCGGGGGCCAAACCGCGCGTCGAAGCGCGAGGTGGGTTCCTCTTCACCCATCGCGGCTACAGTGGCCCGGCCGTCCTCGACGTCTCGCACCTGGCAACGCGGGTGGCTGCGTCGAGCGCGCGACAGCCACTGCTCGTGCAGTGGAGCGCGCGACAGCCACTGCTCGTGCAGTGGACCGACCGGGATCGTGCGGCGTGGGAGGCGGTGCTGCAATCGGGACGGAAACGGGTGTCCTCGATCCTGTCCGACGCTATGCCAGCCCGCCTTGCAGCACGCTTGCTCACAGAAGCCGGCGTCGATGCCGAGACGACCGTCGCCCACCTCGACCGCACAACGCGCAAACGGCTCGTCACCTTGCTGGTTGAGTACCCGTTGCCGTGGACCGGAGACGAGGGCTACAAGAAGGCTGAGGTCACTGGTGGCGGCGTCGCGCTCGGCGAGGTCGACCCGGCGACGATGGAGAGCCGGCGGCACCCGAGGCTCTACTGCTGTGGCGAGATCCTGGACGCGTTCGGCCCGATCGGTGGGCACAACTTCCTCTGGGCGTGGGCGACCGGCCGCGCTGCCGGTATCGCAGCTGGAGACTCCACGCCCTAGGCCGACTACGACACTAGGCTCACTTCGGGAACAGCAACTGCACCTGCACCCTCGTCGACCAGTCGGGCCCGAAGTCCGGCTTCACGACATTGTAGAACGCCTGCACCGACCCGTTGACGGGGAGCCGCCCGAGCTTGAAGAGCTTCCCAAACCCACCACCGAGCGGGATTGTCGCCTTGTCGGACGCCGCCTCCCAATTGACCGTGTTGATCGGCGCCGAGGCGACATACCATCCGTTCGGCAGATTGTAGTTCACGAAGTATTGGACGAGCAGTTGATTCACGTCGGCGCGGTTCTCGTCACCGGTTACGGACCAGATGTTGTTGGCCAGCACACCCACGACCCAATTCCCGGGCATGGTGAGCAACACGATCGATGGGCCAATGCCCCACTTGCCCGTGCCCAGTACGTCGTCCGTTGCCGTGTTGAGCACGATGGCTGGACCCGCACCCCAGATGAGCTTGCCTGGATTCGCGGGAGAGAGAAACAGCGTGGCGTTGATATCGCCCAGGCCGAACGTGCTGCCCGTTTCGCTGGTGATGTCGGGCTGCGAGACGATCGGCGCAATCGTCCTCGTGATGAGGTTTACGCTCTTGCCGAGCTTGAAGGGAATCACCGGCTGGATGTTGAGCACGTTCTGCGTGCGATCAAACGCGCCCCAACCGAACGCGGTGTTGTTCTGGAACGGCAGGCTGATCAGGTCGGCCACCGGGTTCTGGGACGCCTTGGCCAAGGCCGCCTTGTCGGCGTCCTGGCCCGAAAGCGATGATCCGACACCGACTGACCCGAGTATCAGCGCCACGGCCACGTTCCACGTTCGCCTGTGCCTCATTGTCCGCTACCTCACGCACTGGAGTGTTTAGAAGTCGAAACCGCCCCCGAAGGTCAAGACCAGTTTCTTGTCCGGGCGGTAATCGCCGAGCAAGTATCCGAGATCGATGCGTGCCGTTTGGGCCACCGTGGCGAGCGGCGACCCCAGGCGCACACCCGCTCCAACTGCCCCACCCCACCGCGGGTCCTGATCCGGATACCACGCTCCGCCGTAATCGGCGAACGCCGCGAACCCGACGCCCAGGAGATTGAGCAGACTGTCCCACACGTACCAGCGCTGCTCGAAACTCGCCCAGATGGAACGGGTGCCGACGAACGCATGGGGCTGGTAGCTACGCGGCGGTGTATTGAAACCGAGGTCGAATTCCTCGCCCGGCGGCGGATTCTCCATCACGCCACCTTCGACATGCAGCACGGTCGATTGCTGCGGCAGCGACTGGGTCACCATCGTGATCTCGGCGACGACGCGTCCGGAGTCGAGCCCCGCCCCGTCGAAGATCGCACTGCCTTCGATCGACCCGTACAGAAACCCGCGAGGGTGCGCACGTCCGGCAGCAAGCCGCACGCGTGGGCCCACACCGAACCGTTCGTATCCGCCGAACCCGGACGGTGCGACCTGCAGTCCGATGAGGATCGATCGGCTGACGTCGACGTCTTCCTCGGTAAACCCGTTGTAGTACTGCACGGTCGCGTACCGCGCCCGTCGCGCCTCGGCCGTGAGGCCGAACGCAAACGTGACGGAATCCGGGACGACGCTCCCCGTGTCGGCGAAGAGGACGAATTCCTCGCGCCGGAGCTGCAGCATCAGCCCGAGCCGCACATACCGCTCAGGGTCGGCGAGGGCGGCGACGGTCGTGTGCAGCCGGTTGATGAACGCACGCCGCTGATATAGCGCGGTGTCGAGCGGCCCACCCTCATCCGTGCGGAACTGGAGTATGCGCTGCCGCGCCATCTCTCCATCGAGATCCACCGCCACCCGACCTACGTTCGACCGAAACGGGGACCCAATCATCCACGAACCTTCGCGGCCGTCACTAAAGTTCACGAAGTCGCCACTCACCCGGACGGGCGTGCCGAGGAACCGATTGGATTCACCGCGCAGGTCCAGCCCTGAACGGTCGACATCCTTCCGGTAGGCAGCGTACAGGTAGTTCCCGGTGCCGAGGAAGTTGGCATCGCTGGCACCGAGGGTCGTCGTGACCGTGCCGTCCGTCGCTGCGGAAAAGCTGATCTTGGGTGTGGGGCTCCAACCGTCCTGTGTGCGGACGACAGCGGCAAGCTTTCCGTCGATTCGGATGGTATCGATGGTGACGTCGCTGAAGATGCCGAGCGAGCGGAGATTGCGCTCCGTTTCCTCTAGCATGAGAGGATCGAACGGCTCACCGGCCTTGAAGAGCAACTCGCGCCGGATCACCCACGGGCGCGTCGTGATGTGGATCGCATTCATGCCACGAAACACACCGCTCGACGCAGCTGCCTCCGCATCGAAGGGCTCATCGGACACGATGACGATCGTATCGATGACTGGCCCAGGCGGAGCGGCCTGACCGACCGCCCCGCCCGAGACTGAAGTCAGCGCCAAGCCCACGACAACGGATGCCCGCAGACGGCGGATGCGCCAGTCGAACCGAATCATGCCACCATTGCTCCAGCGCCGACCCGGCGCCGCGTGGTTACTTGCTCATCGATTCGTAATCGAACTTCTGCCCACCGACCGAGGCCTCGTACATGAGGCCGCCCTTGGTTGCCGTCACCACGGCCACGCCCTTGCTGTAACCGAGGTCCGCCGAGGCACCCGCCGTGAGCGCAACCGCTGACACGCCGGCGTCGAGTTCGAAGTTGCCGCGCGTGAAGTCGTCCAGCGCTGTCTTGTCCTTGAAGAAGATGACCTCGCTGAACGCCTGGCCACCCAGCTGCAACCCGATGGTGACCTGCGTCAGCGTCACTTTGCCGATCAGATTGCCCTGCTCGTACACGAGTCCCTTGCCGCGCGCGCCGCCGATGCCGATCCCCCCCTTGCCAACGGACGGAAACACAGCGTAGCCGTACGCCTCGGCGAACCACCCCTGCATACCGGGATCGCCCTCTTTGAACTTCGCGATCGTCTCGGCAACATCTTCCTGGCTCTGCGCCTGCGCCGGCGCCGTCACGAACCCGGCGACGGCGAGCACGGCCAGGCCTAGCATCATCCGTCGAAACATCTCGTTTCTCCCTTGTGTAATTCCGCCATGTTAGGCCACATCCGGACCGTCGGAGCGAGTCCGGCGATTACGAATTCAGTTGACGCCGTACTTCCTGCCCTGCATGCAGGCGACCCAGTTCCGATCCCACAGCTGGAACTGGCCCTTGAACTCCTCGGCCGCCTGCTCGAAACCGCCGGCTGCCGCACGCCGCGCACGCCGCGCACGGATCCCGCCTGCCGCGCCACCGGAGACCGCGCCGATCGCAGCGCCCTGGCCCGCATCGCCAGCGATCGCACCGATAGCCAGCCCGACGAGTGCCCCGCCGGCGGCACCCCGGACCGCGCCGCCCTGCGATTCCTGATACTGCTTGAGCGCTGCCCCGTGCTCTTTCTCCAGCACCGCGTAGGCCTCGTGCGGATTCCAGCTCGTTTGCTCGGTCGCGTAGTCGTAGCAGGCGAGTTGGTCCGACATCTGCTGCTCCTGCGTCTGGCCCTCACCCGCGTAGATGACCCGCTGTGCCGGGTTGGTGCTCGGCGGGAGTTGATTCTGCTGCGGTGCCGCGGGTGCTGCCGGTGTTTCCACCTCCTGTGCCAAGCCCGGGCGAGGCACCAGCACAAGCGCCAGCGCAACCGCCGACAGTATTGGCATGACTGTTCGTACCTTCATGATCGGTCATCTCCTCAATGTTCGATAGCGTTCGTTCGCTCACGAAGCCGTCATGCCTACCGTGACTCCTGCGGCGGCTCATACGGATCCAGGGCGCCTGTCGGAATCGGACGGTGCGCTCTCAGCGACGCCACATGCTCTTCCAACTGTGGGAGCGCAGCCTTGGGTACCCATGTATGTGGAAAGAGCACATTGTCTCGCTCTTGCGGATCGCTCAGCAAGTTGTAGACGCGCGGCATGGTATAGCTACGAAGGACCGTGTTCCACGCGTCTTGCTCCTTGAAGTGCAGCTTCCAGTCGCGCCATTTGACGCCGAAGATATCGTTGCCCATGTACACGACGAATCCGTCGCGACCCGACTCTTCGGTCTTGCCGAAAAAGAAGTCGCTCATATCTATCCCGTCGATGACTCGGTCGTTCGGAATCTGACCACCGGCCATCTGCGCGAGTGTCGGGAAGAGGTCCATCACGTGGACGATCTCGTCGCTGGAAGTTCCGGCTGGGATCTTGCCGGGCCAGCGAATCGCGAAGGGAACGCGTAAGGCTCCTTCGAACCCGGTGAACAGCGTGCCCCGCCATGGCCCCGCCGACCCATGGACTGCCGTCTCCACCGTCATCGAGGTGCCGTCGGGTTCGAGCGCCTCCGGACCATTGTCGGCAGTGAAGATGACGATCGTGTTGTCGGTGATACCGAGGTCGTCGATCGTGTCGAGCAACTCTCCGAGATAACTGTCGATTTGTACGAGCAGGTCGGCCCAGGACCCGCGCCCTGAACTCTCGACGAAGTCAGGATGGGGGAGCGTCGGGAAGTGGGTTGCCGTGTACGGAAGGTAGACGAAGAATGGCGTCCCGTCCGCGGCGTGGCGCGTCATGAAGCTGACTGCCCGATCGGTCAGGTCGCGATCGATCAACGGACGATAGTCGAGTCGATACGGCCTGACCTGCGTGGGAACCTCTCCCCGCGTTCCATCCATCACGAACGTCTCCGGGATCCCGCTTTCGGTAAAACCCGGGAGCGAGGAATACGTTGACTCGTCCGTCGAGTTGGGAATGCCGTACCACTCGTCAAACCCCTGATCGGTGGGGAAGCGCCCCGGCGTTCGCCCGAGGTGCCACTTGCCGAACATCCCAGTGGCATAGCCCGCTTCCGAGAGCATCTCAGCCATTGTCACTTCCCACTGCACGAGGCCGTACACCCCCTCACCCAGCGGCACTGAGCCGTTACCGCTGCGGATCGCATAGCGACCCGTCATGAGTGCTGATCGGGATGGCGTGCACTGAACTTCGACGTTGAAATTCGTCAATCGGAGGCCTTCGTCAGCCAACCTGTCCATCCGCGGCGTCGCTGCACCCCGAACGATTCCTCCACCGTTGAACCCCGGTTCACCCCAACCAAAGTTGTCCATGAACACGAGGACGATGTTGGGTTTGTCCTGGGCCAAGGCCTGAGGTGTCAGGCAGGCCAGAGCTGGGAGTACGAGGGCCCAGCTCAGGAGGCGACGAAAGTGACGCATTCGGACTCTCCGTTGGTTCAGTTGACTATCTGTTTACGGGGTCAAGCCGTGCGGGGACCCTTCCGTACAGAGCCGCAACCCAGATCGCATGCTGCGCGTCGAGCACGGCGTCGGGATCGCCCTGGGGATGCCGCCCGAACTGAGCGATGAGCACGGCAGCGTCCATCGCGTTCAACGCGCTCGCGGTGCGTCGAGCATCCAGTGGGCGGATGAGCCCTTCACGCTGGTGGGCCTCGATCCTCGCCGCCACGGCATCGTCCCACCGCTCCATGAACCCCGACCACGCCGCCTCGAGGCGCTCGTCGAACGGCGCGGCCTCGTATACCGCACGGATCACCGTACCGTGCTGCGCCACGGACTCGATCACGCCACGCAACGACGCGCGGAGCGCGGCTATGGGCTCGCCCTCTCCCTCGATCCACGGGTTGGCGAGCTCCCGCATCCCCGCCTCGATCTCGGCGAACATCGAGAGCAGCAGGTCGTGCAGGTCACGGTAGTATTGGTAAAACGCAGGTCGGCTGAGCGTGGTCTGTGCCATGAGCTCACCGACGGTCAGGTCACGAAAGGAGTTCGCCGCCAGAAAACACACCGCCGCGCGGACGATCTCACGCCGCGCCTCGTCGGGGGCATGACGACTCGAGCGAGTCGGTTCCTTCTGTGCCTCGGGTTCGGGAACAGCTGACGGTATTGACATGGCGTCAGAAGCTACTGACACGACGTCAGAAGTCAAGGACGGTATCGGACGCGGCGGGATTCGGCGGCAAGCAATCAGGGGTTGACGAATAGCATTATTGCTATTATCATATCTCGTCATGAAGACATCCCAGTTGGTTCGCTCGATCGAACCCCAGCACCTGTCCCGGGCCGCCGACGTCATCAAACTCCTCGGCCATCCCGAGCGCCTCAAGATCGTCGAGGTCCTCGAGGAGCACGAAGAGACGACGGTCACCGATATCCAGGAGACCCTGGAGCTACCCCAAGCGATCGCCTCGCAACACCTGGCAAAACTCCGTGGCGCCAACGTCGTTGCCGCTCGGCGGGACGGAAACCACGTCTACTACCGCATCGTGGAGCCGAAAGTCCACCACATCCTGAACTGCCTGCGTCACTGCGATATGTGACGGAGGATCGGGTTTTTATTTGACCAAAAACATATGTTTATATCTATCTTACTATTGACAGTCGCCGGTACTCAGGCCCCGCAAGACACGACACACCTGTCGTTGCCTGCGGCAATCGAACGAGCGCTCGAGGCGAACCCCACCCTCCGAGCGCAGCGGGCGTCGGCCGATGCGGTGGGCACCCTGCCGGCCCAAGCGAGCCGGGCGTTCCTCCCAACCATCGAGATCGGTCTTTCGGGCATGCGAACCAACGACCCGGTAGCAGTGTTCGGGCTGAAGCTGCGCCAGGCGAACTTCACCGGTCCCGACTTCGACATCGGGGCGTTGAACAACCCGGACCCCTACGGCGGGTGGAACGCGGTCGCGAGCGCGCAACTACCGCTCCTCGCCCCCGAAGGCCTGTACGGGTACGCCGCGGCGCGCAAAGCCGCAGACGCGAGTGCCGCAGGTGCCGCCCGTGCGGCAAGCGCCACCCGCTTCTTCATCACTCAGGCGTACTGGGACGCGCAGCTCGCCCATCATCAGGTCACAACGCTCGATTCCGCCCTGTCCGCCGTATACGCGCACCGCGCCCAGGCCGAAGCGATGCGCGACCAGGGACTCGTGACCGGCCTCGATGCACGGATGGTGGGGCTGAAGGCCTCGGAGTTGGAGGTGCAGCGACTCGCTACGCTGGCGCAGGCCGACAACGCGCTGGTCGCGCTTCGCGCGATGCTGGCGCTGCCGGACTCGACGCCGCTCGTGCTCACTGACTCACTGCGCCTGACAGACGCCACCTACGAGTGCCAGGATGCTACCGGATGCACGCTCGAGGAACGCGGCGATCTGCTGGCATACCGACTCGGTGAGGATGCCGCCGGCCTGCAGGTGAAGCAGGCCTGGTGGTCGCAGCTGCCGCGGCTCGCCGCGTTCGGCTCCATCGCCCACTACGGGCAGCGCGCGCCGTTCGGCGAGGGCAGTGCCGACTGGACCGTGGGCATCGGCGTGTCATGGCCGATTCTCCAGGGCCTCGCCGGGCCCGGTCGGGTTCGTGCGGCACGCGCCGAGCAGCGCGCGGCCGCAGCCCGCAGGGAAGCCGCGGAGCGCCAGGCACACCTCGAAGCCCAGAACGCCACCCGCATGCTCGAGGCCGCGGCCCAACGCGTCGAGGTCGCATCAGCGGCCGAGCGCGAGGCCGGCGTCGCACTGCAGCAGGCACAGCTGCGGTACCGGACCGGTGCCTCGCCCATCACCGAACTCCTCGACGTGCAGGCCGCGCAAACGGCCGCCACCCTGAATCACCTCGCCGCACGACGCGACCTCTTCGTCGCCGCCGCCGCGGTCGACCTTGCTTACGGAGTCTACGACCAATGATCCATCGTCTGATCGCTTTCGGGTTCCTCGCCGTCGGCGCCGCCGCGTGCGGCCACGGCGACACGATCGAGACCCACACGCCGCAACATGCCGGTGAGACGTTCACCGTGGCGTCCGAGGAGCTGACCGCCACGATGCCCGTCGAGGGAAGCGTGGTCGCCAAGCACCGCACCGAAATCACGACACGGATGATGGCCCGGATCACGAGCCTGCCCGTGGAGGTGGGTTCACAGGTGTCCGAAGGAAGTGTGCTGGTTCGCCTCGGGGGCGCCGATGTAGCCGCGAACCGCGCGAAGGCTGAGGCCGCCGTGACGGCCGCGACCGCCGCCCGCGACGAAGCCGTACGGCACGCGGCCCGGATGGACACGCTGCTCGCGCAGGACGTCGTCGCCCAGGTGCAGCGCGATCAGGCACATCTGCAGCTCGCCCAGGCGGAATCGCAGGTAGCACTTGCCAACGCAACGCTGCGGGAAGTCGAGACGGCCGCGAGCTATGCGACCATCCGCGCCCCCTTCGCCGGCGCCGTCGCAGCACGCTACGTCGATGTCGGTGACATGGCCGCACCTGGGATGTCCATCCTCGTTATCGAGGACACGGCGCCGCGTGACGTGGTTCTTTCCGTCCCGGCCGATGTGGCCGCAGGACTGGAGCCGGGGATGCTCGTGCAGGTGACGTCTCTGAACGATTGCTTCACTGAGGCCCCGATCCGGGCGATCGCCTCCGGCGCCGATCCGATCACGCGCACCGTCGAGGTTCGTATCGAGGTGCCGGCTGATTGGGCGACCGGCGCGTCCGCGACAGCCCTCGTACCCGCCGGCTCGCACACGGGGGTGGCGATCCCTGCCGACGCCGTGATCCGCCGCGGACAGCTCACAGGCGTCAACGTGGTGACCGATGCCGGCGTCGCCGTTCGTTGGATCCGCCTCGGGCGAACACTCCATGACGCACGGGTACTGGTGCTGAGCGGCCTCGAGCCCGGTGACAGGATCGCCCTATGAAGACCGGACCCTCTGGAGGAATCGCACAGCGATTCCTCAACTCAAAGCTCACGCCGCTTCTGACGGCCGCCTCGCTGGTGCTCGGCATCGGCGCCGTCATGACGACGCCGCGCGAAGAGGAACCGCAGATCCGCGTCCCGATGATCGACGTGGCCGTGGGCATGCCGGGCGCCGGCCCGCGCGAGGTCGAGCGGCGACTCGTCGAGCCGCTGGAGCGGGCGATCTGGGAGATTCCCGACGTCGAGTACGTCTACAGCGCGTCGCAATCCGACGGTGCGTTGGTCACCGCACGCTTCAAAGTCGGCACGGAGCCCGAGATCGCGCTCACGC
>JBDHJO010000107.1:0-9530 GCA_039586875.1 Gemmatimonadota bacterium
ACTTCAATGCGGGAGTGGACAACCCGGCGCGGCTCCTGCTGGCTCCGACGTCCGGCATGCAGGCAAACACCGAGACGGCGTCGCTGGTCGACACGTATAGTGCGATCCGCCCGAGATCGGCTCGAGACGGAACGTTCAACGGGTTCACGGGAGAACGGTCCGGAGAGCGAATCGACGCGATCCTCGTATCCGCCGACTGGACCGTTCGGTCAGCGACCATCGTGCATGCCGATCGAAACGGTCGGTATCCATCCGACCATTTCCCCGTCACCGCCGCGCTGCAACTCGCCCGAACTGCGCCCTGACGCTCGCCACCACCGAGCGGACGTGCTAACTTCGCGTCATGCAGGAGCACCACCTCACGGTTCCCTGCACCGCGCGCTATCTCACGCTCGGCTCGCCGGGGCCACACACCACCGACGTCTGGTTCGTCTGCCACGGCTACGGCCAGCTCGCGCGGCACTTCCTGGCTGATTTCGAAGTGCTCGCCTCACCGTCCCGCTGCATCGTCGCTCCCGAGGGACGGTCGCTCTTCTATACCAACCATCGGCGGCGCGAGGTCGGTGCCAGTTGGATGACGAGAGAAGATCGGCTCACGGCAATCGGCGATTACGTGCGGTTGTTGGACCAGGTGTACGAGCGCGTGTTCGCGCGGCTCCACCGCAGCAGCGTGACCGTGCACGTGCTGGGGTTTTCGCAGGGAGGGGCCACCGCCACACGCTGGGTCTCCCTCGGCCGCGTGGCGGCGAACCGCCTCATTCTGTGGGGAGAACTCCTGCCGCCCGATCTCGATCTCGATGCCGCGTGGGGCAAGCTCGAGGATGCGCGCCTCACGTTCGTCTTGGGCAACGACGACCGATATGTGGACGGAGCCCGATTCGAGCAGATGGAGAGCCAGCTGCTCGACCATGACATCCCCTACGAGTGCATTCGCTATGACGGGGGGCATTGGATCGACCCGGAGGTTCTGCTGAGCCTCGCGCCGCAGTGAGCGTCGCAGGGAGGTAACACCCGCATGGCCGGCTTCGGATACACGCTCCACACTTGCATCGCAATCGCCGGAGGGGCGTTCCTGCTCACCCCCGCTGCACCGGCACAAGAGCGATCTGCACAGGCCGATGAGTACCGTTCCGCCAGGGAACGGATGGTCGCTCTCGTTGCGTCACGCGGCGTGCGGGACTCCGCCACCCTCGCGGCCATGCGCACCGTGCCGCGTCACGAGTTCGTGAGGGACCGGGACCGGGACCGCGCATATGGCGACCATCCGCTGCCCATCGGACTCGGGCAGACGATATCGCAGCCGTATATCGTGGCCTTCATGACGGACGTGCTCCGGCTCGAACCCGGGATGAAAGTGTTGGAGGTCGGCACCGGCTCCGGCTACCAGGCGGCCGTCCTGGCGGCACTCGGTGTGGAGGTCTTCACCGTCGAGATCTTCGAGGAACTCGCCGAACGTGCGAGACAACGGCTCGAACGGCTTGGGTTCCCGAACGTCACCGTGCGCCACGCCGACGGCCACTTCGGGTGGGAAGAGGAGGCGCCGTTCGATGCGGTGATCGTCACAGCTGCCGCAGGGTTCATTCCGCCGGCGCTCACCCAGCAGCTCGTGCCCGACGGTCGCATGGTGATTCCCGTGGGGAGCGTCTACGGCGTGCAGACGCTCATCCTGGTGCTGAAGGATGCCGACGGCGTGACGCGCACCGAATCCCTCTTGCCAGTTCGCTTTGTCCCCATGCTCGAGGGCGTCCGCTGACGACACACCCACCGCGCCCTTTCCTCGCCGTCGGCGCCGTCTCCGGCGCCACGATCGCATTTGAGATCCTCCTAGTTCGCACCTTCGCGGTATCCAGCTTCCATCACTTTGCCTACCTGGCCATCGGAATTGCGATGCTGGGGTTTGCGGCCGGCGGTACCGTGCTCGTGGTTCGGGGCCCGCGCGACCCCTCCGCGGGAGAAGCCTGGGTGACGGGCGCTGCACTCCTCACGAGCCTGCTCCTCCTCGTCGTGCCGCTGGGTAGCCGGTTGCTCACGGTGGACGCCGCTCAACTCCCGTGGGACCCCTGGCAGTGGGCTCGCCTCGCCGCCCTCGACTGTCTCCTCGCCCTGCCATTCATCTCAGGATCGATCGCTGTCCTGTCGGGCATCGAGATGGCGCGGGATCGCCCGGGATCGGTGTACGGCGCGAGCTTCATCGGATCGGCATCGGGAGCGGCCGCCGCACTCCTCCTGTTGACCCTCTTCCCGCCCGACCGAGCGATCCTCGCACCGGCGGCACTCGCCGCGCTCGGAGCCGTCGCCCCTCCCGGCCGGCGGCAAGCCCGCATCGCATCGGTGCCCCTGGCTGCCGTCACCGTCGTGCTCGTGTTCGGTCCCACGCCGGGATCGAGCATGTCGCCGTACAAAGACCTCGTACAGGCGCGCGCGCTGCCGGGCGCCGCGACCGTCGCCGAGCGATTCGGGCCCTCCGGAGTCGTCACGGCGGTGGCCGCCCCGGCCTTTCGCTATGCACCGGGGCTCTCGCTCGCATTCACCGGTCCGATCCCATCGCAGACCGGCGTCTTTGTCGATGGTGATCTGGCTGGTGCGTACTCGACTCGGGAGATCGGCTCGCACACAACGGACCTCCTCGACTGGCTTCCGGAAGCCGGCGTGTACCGGGTCGCGAACGGACGCGTGTTGATTGCCGGCGGGGGCGGGCGGGCGGGAGTCGAGACCGCCCTGAGCCACAATGCCGACGCCGTTGTCGTCGTCGAGGGATCGTCCGAGCTGGTCGAGCTGCTGCGCCGAGCTGACGACGCCCGCTTCGGCGTGACGTGGTCCGTCGGAGGTATCAGAACGCTCCTCGCCCGACGCGTGCAGGCCTTCGACGTGGTCGCGATCGGTTCAACGGGAGGTCCCGGGAGCAACGCGGCCGGCCTCCACGCACTCGACGAGGATTTCCGCCATACCGTCGACGCGTACGCCGTCTTCCTCGCGGCCCTGCGGTCCGGCGGCGTTCTGAGCGTCACGCAATGGCGCACGACCCCCGAGCGCGGGATCCTTCGGATCGTGCTGACGGTGGTGGCGGCACTCGAGGCACGAGACATCCCGGCGGCGGACAACGCGGTGGTCATTGTTCGCAGCTGGGGATCGGCCACCGTGCTGGTCAAACCCGACGGGTTCACATCGGGCGATCGGGCGGCACTCCGTGTTTGGAGTGCCTCGCGGGGCTTCGACGTACTCGAGATCTCGGCTGAACAACCCGACCGGTGGATTCACGGTGACAGCACGCGCGCGCTCGAGCACCTGCTCGAAACGTTGGCGATCGGGGGCCCAGGCGCTGAGCCCTTCGTCGCCTCGTACCCCTTCGCCATCCGGCCCGTAGGGGATACGCGACCGTATCCCCACCACCACTTGAGTGGCCGTGTCGTGATCGAGGCCATGCGCGCCGGCGCCGGCCAGTGGCTCCCCGTGGCCGAATGGGGCTACCTCACCGCACTGGTGACGCTCGTTGTCAGTATGGTGCTCGGCAGCGTGTTGCTTCTGGGACCCGCGGCACTTCCGCGGCGCGTGCGACGGCGGCCACCGTTCGTGACCATTGCGTACTTCGGCATGATCGGCCTTGCCTACATGCTCGCCGAGATCGCACTCATCCAGATACTCGGCCTGCTCCTCGGCCATCCCACGTTGGCCGTCACGGTGAGCCTCGGTGCGCTCCTGGTGGGGTCCGGACTGGGAAGCATGGTGAGCGATCGATACGTACCGACACCGACGCGACCCGTGCTCGTGGTCGCGTTGGCATTGGCGGCAACCGCGGTCGGTATCCTATCGTTCGTTCAGGGAGCCTTGGGCACCTCGGCCGGTGTGCGTTGGATGACGGGGATCGGTACGGCCACCGTGTTGGGATTCGCGATGGGCTGGCCCTTTCCCATCGGGCTCCGCTCTCTTGCCACCGCTCGGGATCGACTCGCCTGGGCGTGGGCGGGGAACGGCGTAGCGTCGGTCATCGCTGCACCCCTCGCGGTACTTATCGCCATCGATTGGGGGGCGCGGGCCCTCTTCGGTGGAGCGGCCTCCGCCTATCTGGTTGCGTGGATGCTCATTCGGCGGGTGCCCGCCGATTCCCCCACCCTAGTACCGCAGGAGACTCGCCCCCCAAGTAAACCCTGAGCCGAAGGCTGCCAGGCAGACCACACTGCCGCGCTGGACGGCTCCGTCCGCCACCGCCTCGCTGAGCGCAATGGGGATGCTCGCCGCGGTGGTGTTGCCGTACTTGGCGATGTTGCTATACACGCGTTCCGCGGGGAGACCCAGACGCTTCCGCACGGCCTCGGTTATGCGTTCATTGGCCTGATGCGGGATGACGAGGTCCACATCCTCCGCAGCAACACCCTCGGCTGCGAGCACCTCGCCGATGACCTCGGGAAACCGTGTGACGGCGTTCTTGAAGACCTCACGGCCATTCATGTACGGCGACGTCGAGCCGTCCTCGATCATCTCCGGCGTGAGCCACGGATGTGCCGCCGATCCCGGACGTTGAATCGTGAGTTCGTTTGCGTATCGGCCGTCCGCGTGGAGGCGGTGCGAAAGAATCACACTGCCATCTGCACCGTCGGTCACCTCGAGGCAGACCGCACCGGCACCGTCGCCGAACAGCACCGCCGTATCCCGACCCTCCGTGCTCATCCGCAATCCGGTGGAATGCACTTCCGCACCCACGAGGAGCACGCGGTCATACATCCCCATACGCACCATCGCGTCGGCGACGGAGAGACCGTAGACGAAGCCAGTGCACTGATTGCGGATGTCGATGGCACCGATGTCTCGCAACTCGAGCGCGGCCTGAAGCAGAACACCGTTCCCGGGGAAGTACAGATCAGGCGAGAGCGTGGCGAATACAATGAACTGGACGTCCTCCACCTTCCAGCCGGCGTGGGCGATTGCACGGCGGGCAGCTTCTGCGCCAAGCGCGGTGGATCCGGTGCCCGGGTCGACGAACCTCCGCTCGCGGATGCCGGACCGCTCTTGGATCCACTCATCCGAGGTATCCATCAACCCTTCGAGATCCTGATTCGTGACCACCCGTTCGGGCACGTAGTGCCCCACCCCAGCAATCCGCGTTCGCCGCATCGTCCCGTCCTGGCAAGAGAGTGTGTCCTTGATTCCTACCGTGCGGTCCGCCCTTGGTCAATTCCCGACCCCTACGCTCCGGACTCGGGCGGTGGCCGGAACGTCAGCGCAGGCGTATCCTTGGGATTGAAGGACTCGGACGAGGGTGCAGGCCATGCTGATGTTCGATGGAATCGAGGTCGACGTTCACGGGGCCACCGACCGCGGCAAGGTCCGCAGCGCGAATGAAGACCAATTTCTCATCGCCGCGCTGCACAAAGTGGTCGCGATCCACGGCACCAGTATCCCGGTGTCATACCAGCAACAGTTCGACTCGGGCGCCCGTGCGCTCCTGATGCTTGTGGCTGACGGCGTCGGAGGCAGACCGGGGGGAGACGAGGCGAGCTCGTTGACGCTCGACGCCATCGTGTCCTACGTGACCACGTCGATGCGCTGTTTCTACAAACTCGACGAGCAGATCCCAACCGATCTCCTGGACGAGCTGGCGAACGTGGTCCGCCAGAGTCATGAGACGCTCCGGGCCAAGGCGGAGCATGTGCCCGAACAGGCTGGCATGGCTACCACCCTCACGCTGGCGCATGTGCTGTGGCCGCGCGCGTACGTGGTCCAGATCGGGGACAGCCGGTGCTACCACTGGCGCGGCGACACCTTGCAGCAGGTCACGCGCGATCAGACCGTCGTCCAGGATCTCGTGGACAGTGGTGCCATGGATCCCTCCGACGCGGCCCGCTCGCCGTTTGCGAGCATGCTGGTCCAGGCCATCGGCGGCGAAAGCGACGTGAACCCGGTGATCTCCCGCGTCGATCTCGATGCAGGCGATGCGCTGCTTCTCTGCACCGACGGCCTCACCAAGCACGTGGAAGACAGGGAGATCGCCGACACGCTCCGCGACGTGACCGGCACCGAGCAGGTGGTCGAGCACCTGATGCAAACGACGCTCGAGCGTGGCGCTACCGACAACGTGACGCTCGTCGCGAGTCGCTTCGCCTAAGGCATCAGGTCGGCCCCAACCTCCTGCTGCAACTCCCGGAGCACGTCGCCGACGCGTTGCATCTCCTCACCGTAGCGAGCCCAGTTCCCGGCCCGCTGCGCCTGGAGCGCCCGTTCGTACGCCGCCGAGGCCGCTTCCACGAGCTCGGTCAACGAGCGGTCCGGACTCGCGGCCGCCGTTGCCGCCGCCTGACGCAACGCCCCTTCCACCGGTCGCGTCGCCTGGCCGTCGCCGCCGAAGAGGCGTGCGAGCCCCTCCTCCAGGGTCTCTTCCATCACGACCTGATTTTCGTAGGCCACGATGACGCGCTTGAGTTCCGGAATGCGTCCGCCTTCCGCGCGCAGGTAGAGCGCTTGCACGAAGATGAGCGCTTCCTCGATGGGGATCACGAGGAGGTTCCCCCGGATGACCTGGGACCCACGCTGATCCCACAGCGATATCTGTCGCGAGATCTCCGTGTCCTGGTTGATCCGGTTCACGACCTGCGTCGGCCCGAACACGAGGCGCTGACGCGGGAACCGGTAGACCACGAGCTCTCCGAGATGGGGCCCGTCATTCCGTGCGACGATCCACGCCGAGAGGTTGTCCTTGCCGCGCGGCGTGAAGGGCGCCATCACGATGTACTCCTCCTGCTCCTCACCCGGCAGCGTCATGATGATGTGGCGCAGGAACGGGTCACGCGTATTCTCACCGCGTGCGGTCAGCGGCACCTGCCACTCGTCCTCGCGGTGGTAGAAGGTCTCGGCCTCGTCCATGTGGTATGTCGCGTAGAGCATCGTCTGTATGCGAAAGAGATCTTCCGGGTAGCGCAGGTGGGCCCGGAGCCCCTCGTCCATGCTATCGAGCGGCGCCAGGATGCCCGGGAACACCGCCTCGTACGTTCGGATGAGCGGGTCATCCGGATCGGCCACGAAGGCCTGCAGCGATCCGTCGTACGCATCGACGACGACCTTGACGGCGTTCCGCATGTAGTTGGTGCCGTCCGAAAGCCGGTGCGCATACGGATACCGATCCGTCGCCGTGAACGCATCGACGATCCACTTCAGCGTGCCGTCAGGGGCGACGACCACGTACGGATCGCCATCCCAATAGAGGAACGGCAGGGCCTTGCGCACCCGATCCTGGATCCGGCGGTGGAACATCACTCGGCTTTCGCTCGTGATGTCCTGGGAGAGCAAGATCTTCATCGAGCGGAATCGCGCCGAGAACACCAATCGCCGCAGCAGGGATGAGACCGGGACACCTCCCGTTCCTTCGTAAGTGGCGAAGACGTTGCCCTCACCGGAGGGGTAATCGAACTCCCGCGCGTTGGTCTTCACGAACACCCAGTCGTTGGAGAGCTCGCCGTAGTAGATCCCCGGGCGCGTCACCTCCAGCGACACATCCGAGACCGGCGGCAGATCGCGGATGAACAGCACGGGCAGGCCCTCCTGCGTGACCTGATTGACCGGTCCGAGGGTGAGTCCCATGCCGTGGGTGAATGTGAGTCGCTCGTTGATGAAGGATCGCGTCGGCAGGGACGCCGAGTTGAGTTCTCGCGGCGACAGCAGCACCTGTCGATACTCGCCGTCGATCCAGTAGCGGTCATCGTCTACGGAGACGAAATCGTAGTACGTACGGATCTCCTGCAATTGCCCAAAGGTCTGCAGCAGCGGCTCGCGGTCCCAGAGCCGCACGTTCCGGATCGTCGGGGCATTGGCCTCGATGTCCGCGAGCGTCAGCCTCGCCTCACCGCTGAGATCCCGGACCTGGACATCCGCGAGACCCCACGCCTCCCGGGTCGCGGCGATATGTCGCTCGAGCTGTGGTGTCTCCTTGACCAGTTCGTTCGGCACCACGACGAATCGCTGTGTAGCCGAGACGGTGATCTGCCCCAGCACCGCCACCCCGAGATACAGCACCATCGCGATCACGACGTGCCGCACCAGTTGGCGTCGGCGCGCACCCCACAGCACGATGGCGGCCCCGAACACCGCCACGAAACCCAATACGCGCAGCGCAGGCAGTTTCACGCTCAGATCGCTGTAGCTGGCACCGACGAATGGCCCGGTCGTCCCGTAGCTGACCGCGGGGACGTCGATGAGAACCACGCGCAGGGCGAGGGCCAGGAACAGTGCGGCAAGCAGGAATGCCAGATGCCACTGCGCCGACGGTTCGACGGTCACGCGGCGGTGCAAGACTACCACATCTCGCCGGAGCAGATACAGCGGAGTCACGAGCACCAACGACACCACGATGAGCGTCGTGAGAATCCCCACCCCGGCGCTCAGCGCCGGCAGTGTGAAGACGAAGTACGCAATGTCCTTACCGAAGATGGGATCGGTGGTACCGAACGGCGACTGCTTCAGAAAGCGCAGGACCGTGAGCCAGGTTCCCGTCGCTGCCGAGCCGACCATCAGCGCGAAGAGGCCCGCTGCCGGCCACGTCAGGACCCGGAGAAACCGGTTGACGTCGAGCGACGGCTGCTGACCGCGCATGGGGATGATCACTGGATCCGGGGCAATGCCGCGGAGCGCGATGCGCACGTTCACAAACAGAACGGCGAACGACACGATCGTGACCGTCGACCAGAGCACCACCTTGGTCACCAGACGTGTGAGGAAGACCGTGTCGTACCCGAGCGCCGAGAACCAGTACCAATCGGCGAGGAAGTTCAGAAACCCGGGAATCCCGGCCATCAGCACCATCAGGACTACGAACGCCAGCACCAACAATACGATACGTCGCATAATCAACATCCAACGAGCCGCGGAGCACTCACGGGCTCAACGAGGTTCAAAAAGCAAATCCTGCCGTGGCATACAACCCGAGCTTCTCGTCGCCTTGTGCGAGCGCGAGCGTCAGCGTGTTGGCTTTCCCGAGGAAGGCGAGCCAGAGGCCGCCACCCGCCGACCAATGCCAGGTGTCGGAGGACACACCCTCCTGATACACCCGACCGATGTCACCGAGCCCAAACACGCCGATCCGCGCGGGCAGCACCAAGAAGATCTGGCCGAGTTCCAAACGCAACTCGGCGTTTCCGTAGACCGCCGCATCGCCACCGTACCGATTCTGGCGCCCCAACCGCACCGAGCGCTGATCCCCGATGTAGGCAGCCTCCTGGAACGGGTAGGCACCCCATACCTTCTTGCCGCCTGCGCGCAGTGCGAGCGTCGGCTTCAGCGGTACCCCTCCCGCCGTCAGATACGTCGAGGCCGCACCGTGCACCTCTCCAAACGTACTCTCCACGCTCCAAATGGAGGGGAAAACCCGTCCGCCTACCGACAGGTGGATTCCCCGCGACGCGGCCGCTCCGACATCGCGGGTATCGATATCGATGGCTCCACGCAAGCCGATCTGCCCGAAACCGTTCTCGCCGTATGCGTCGATGTCCGCGAGAATACGACCGTCCTGTTCCCGTGTGCGCGCGTACACCAGCGTCGGGCCAACC
>JBDHJO010000108.1:0-9522 GCA_039586875.1 Gemmatimonadota bacterium
GAACCTCTACAGCGTGCTCGTCATCAAGAACGGCCGTTTGATCGGCGAGCGCTACTTCAACGAGGGAAGTATCGACCGGAAGACGCTGCTCCAGTCGGTGACGAAGAGCTACACCAGATCGTTGAGGAGGTTACCGCTCACGTAGCGTGATGTCAGCGACCCAGATATCGCTCTCGCGCTCGTCCAGGGTGAAGTAGACGCGCTTGCCGTCCGTATCCCACCCGCCCCAGTGCGGCTGCCGCCGCGGGTCGTCGAAGCGCACCACTTGGCGTAACTCGCCGCCGGCAGAGGGCAGTTCCCACAAGACGTATGATCCCTCTCCCCCCTGTTCCCGTCCGCGAATCGACATCCGGCTTCCGTCCGGCAGGAACTTCATACGGATGAACCCCGGCACGTTCAAACCCCGGCGGCGCCAGAGCACCCTCGTCGATCCGTCGCGAATCCCGTGAAGGATGATTGAGTCTCGGCCGAGTTGTATCCACGCGCGCCCGTCGCGGGTGAGAGTCAGCGATCGCGGCGCCATACCGAGAGGACCGCGTGGGGCAGACCAGCCCGCCGGGGTGCGGTCGGCGGTGTAAACGCCGTTCGCGAACTCGTCGCTCCCCATGATCGTGAAGGCGACCGTCCGGCCATCGGGAAGCCACACGGGGTTGTTGTCGTCTCCTGGTGCGACCCGCACGGGTTCCGCCGCACCACCATCTGCCGGCATCACGTAGATGTCGCGGGACCCCGCCCGCTGGGATTGAAAAGCGATTTCGCGGCCGTCCGGCGATGGCTCGGCGAGGTAGTTCCCGCCTGCCGCGTCGGTGAGTTGGACGGCGGCGCCACCCGTGGCCGGCATGCGGTAGATCTCGGGCCGGCCGCTTCGGTCCGAGTCGAAGTACACCCATTGGCCGTCGTCAGAGACCGATACGTGCTCGATAACCTGGCTGCCCTCGGTCAGCGGCGTCGCATCGCTGGCGAGCGCCACCCCCGACCCGGGAATCGGAAGTGTCCAGATGTTCGCTCGCGCCGCGAAGACGTTGTACGCCAGCGTCGCACCGTCCCGAGAGGCCGCCACCGAGTGAATCCGCAACCCGGAGGTCACACGCTCCGGCTCCCCTCGCAAGCGGCCGTCGCCGTCGAGCCATGCGACGTACGCATCGCGGGACCCGCGTCGGTCGGACACGAACGCAAGCCCCTGTCCGCCACCGACCCAGGCCGGACTCACATCGAGCGCCGCACCCTCGGAGATCGTCACTTGGTCGTTGTCACCGTCGACCGGCACCAGCACGATGGAGCTCACCGCAGCGTTGCCGTACGACGCCCCGACGATATAGCTCAGGTTTCCGACCACCACGGCGACCCGCGTTCCATCCGGGGACCACGCCGGCGAGTGGGGTTCAAGGAACTCCCCAAGCACCCGCTGCTGTCCACTCTCGACGTCGGCAATCCGGACCTCACCGGCGGCGACGAAGACGACCTCTCGTCCATCCGGTGACCAGTCGGCGCCGACGACACCAGCCTCGGCTGTGAGGAGGACGCGGGCTTCACCTCCGAGCGCGGGGGCGACCATCACATCCCTCCCCACGCAGAAGAGCAATCGCGTGCCGTCTGGGGACCACTTGGGCGCTCGCTGCGGACGTCCGGTGCTGTCCCCGATGGCGAGAGGCCGCCCTCCATCTACCTGCCGCACGTAGATCCGCGTGAAGAGGGGGGTGCCGACGGCGTAGGCGAGCAACTTCCCGTCCGGCGAGAGCGCCGGATCGATCTCGAGCTCCGGGTCCGTGGTCACCGGTGCCGTCTGCTCCAGCACCACCTCCCATCCCGATGGTCCTCCAACAAATGTGCGCCACGCGAGCACCATTGCGACGATCACGACGATCGCCCCGGCTGCGATGAAGCTACGCGGGGTTCGTGCGACGACGATCGGCTGTGTGGCTGCCGGCGTCATCCCCCCACTCGGCGTCAGCACACCTTCCAGCACGGGGAGCAACTCATCGGCACTCTGCGGCCGGTCAGCCGGCTTCTTCTCGAGACACCGCATCACGAGCTGCGCGAGAGACGGTGGGATCGTCGCGCGCCGCTCGGTGACCGCGACCGGCTGCTCGGTGATGTGCGCGGCCAGCACGGCCTGCGGTGTCGCACCCGTGAACGGGGGCTGTCCCGTCAGGATCTCGTACGCCGTCACCCCAAAGGCATAGATGTCCGCCCGATGGTCGGTGTGTGGACTTGCCGCCGCCTGCTCAGGGGCCATGTACGACGGGGTCCCGAGCGCCACCCCCGCGGTCGTGAGCGATTGGCGCCCGGTCGCTTCACTCACGGCCTTCGCCACGCCGAAGTCGGTCACCATCGCATGCCGGCCGGAGAGCATCACGTTCTCGGGTTTGATGTCCCGGTGCACCACACCCTTCACGTGCGCCGCGGCAAGCGCATCCGCGACGTCGCGGAGCACGCGGATGGCGTCGGTCAACGGCAGCTCCCCGTGGCGTGCGAGTCGCTCGCGCAAGGACTCACCCTCCACATACGGCATCACGTAAAAGAGGAAGCCGTCGGTTTCGCCCGAGTCATAGAGCGGGAGAATGTGCGGATGCTGCAGATTTGCCGCGATCGTGACCTCGCGCAGGAACCGCTCGGGTCCCAGCGTCGCAGCAAGATCAGGGCGGAGGACCTTCAGGGCCACCTCGCGTTCGTGGCGAAGATCGCGAGCGAGGTACACGATCGCCATCCCGCCCTGTCCCAGTTCCCGTTCGATGCGGTACCGATCGGCGAGCGCCGCCTTCAAGCGATCGACGAATCCCCCGCCGAAGCTAGGCTCGCGTTCGGCAGGTGTCGCCGCCCCGCAGGTGGGGCAGAATGCGGCGTCGGCCGGCATGGGAGTGCTGCAGGACGTGCACGCCCGGGTCGCTGAATCCATACGGGCAAAGTGCGGATCGGGGGAGATTCGTGCAACCGGAGGCGGGCGTCCGAGGTGCAAGGAATGACGGCAACGGGTACAAAGTGCAAAGTGCAAGGTGCAAGGGGGCACTCGGCGTGCGACGTGTGACGTGCAACGTGCAACAAACAGCCGGCGCGTCCGCGGCCGGTCCGTGCCCTACCCTACCCGACCGTTCTACTCGCCTCGAGTATCCGATCGATGATGCGGGCGTTGGCCAACCCGTCGGTCGGTGGCAGCAGCGGTGCCACACCGGTCCGCACCGCCCGGGACAGGTCCTCCACCTCCAACCGGAACGTGTCTACCGGATCGAAGTCCACGATCTTTTCGTCGTCGCCTCGGCGGACGATCAACGTCGGAGGACGCATCCACGTAACGAACGGTTCGGGCATCTCGATGACACCCTCGGTGCCAACCAGGACGGCGCGCTGGTGCATGCCACCGTCGAACCCGCACGAGAGCCGAGCGTGCCTACCATCGTGGTACTCGAGCACCGCGTGCACGCTCGTGTCGACGTCATATTCCTTGTCGTTCGTCGCCCACGCCCGCACGGCCCTCGGCTCGTCACCGAGAAACAACCGGCTGATATTGACGCAGTAACAGCCGACATCGAAAAGCGACCCACCGCCCCACGCGGCTCGCCAACGCACGTCGTCGCCACGCTCGAGGAAGATCCTGAACGACGACTCCATCGCCGTCAACTCGCCGACGGCACCATCGGCAATCTGTCGTTGCGCTTCGGAGAGCTGCGGGTGGTAGCGGTACATAAAAGCTTCGAGGAGTACCCGTCCGGCTTCTTCGGCCGCGGCAACCATCTCCGCACAATCGGCGGCGGAGCACCCCAGCGGCTTCTCGCAAAGCACGTGCTTGCCCTCACTCAGAGCCTCAAGCACGAGTGGCCTGTGCAGTCCGTTGTGGGTGGCGATGTACACGGCCTCGACGTCCGGGTCGCGGAGTAGGGCCTCGTACGAGTCGTACACGTGCCCCGGCCCCAGGTCTGCTGCCCGCCGCGGGTCTCGACTTGCCACGCCATGCAACACCGCCAGGTCGGTTGCGTGAATGGCAGGCCCCACCCGCTGGCGCGCAATGCGGCCCGCTCCGATGATGCCGATCCGTACTGGATTGTCCGTCATCCCGTGACCTCCGCTGCGGGCAAGATGCGGGCTGAGACAGGTCCTGACCAGACAGGACGGGAACCACCGGATGGCCTTTCGACCACCCGACCCCGAGGCATATTCTTGACCATGCCTCTCCACGCTCCGGCAAGCTGTCCGTACTCAACCCGGCGGTGTCGCTATGCGGATCGCGCGTGTTCTCGTCGTCCTCCTCTCGAGCTTCCTCGTGCCTGGCGCCGGCTCCGGCCAATCGGCTGACGGCATCCGTAGCCATCTTCTCACGGTGGACATTGCGTCCGGCCGGATCGACACCGTGTACAGCGAGGATCGGCACTTCGAAGCCCCGAACTGGTCGCTCGACGGCAGCTACTTCCTGGTGAACGCCGCCGGCCTGCTCTATCGCCTCGCGGCGGACGGGTCCGGTGCGCTCGCCCACATCCCCACGGGTTTCGCGACCAGCCTCAACAACGATCACGGCATCTCGCCTGATGGCACGCAACTCGTGATCAGCCATGCCGCCGAGGAACACATCACCGACCCGGACCAGGCATGGCTGGCCTCGAGCATCTACCTGCTCCCCATCGACGGGAGTGAGACGCCGACAAAGGTGACGACGAAGGCACCGAGCTTCTGGCACGGATGGTCCCCGGACGGAGCGACGCTCGCGTACGTGGGGCTGCGCGACGGCGAGTGGGGCCTGTACACGATTCCGGTCTCCGGCGGTGAGGAACGGCTTCTTGAAACGTGTCCGGGCCAAGACGACGGACCGGAATACTCCCCGGACGGCCGCTTTCTCTACTACAACTCCTTTTGCAGCGGCTCGATGGAGATCTGGCGGATGCGCGCCGACGGGACGGAGCCCGAACAGCTCACCGACGACGAATACTCCAACTGGTTTCCGCACCCCTCACCCGACGGGCGATGGGTGGTGTTCATCACGTACCTCGAGGACCAGGGCGAATCACATCCCTTCGGTCGCGACGTTCGATTGCGACTGATGGATACGGGCGACGGCTCCGTGCGCGACCTGACGGCGCCCTTCTTCGGTGGCCAGGGCACCATCAACGTTCCGTCCTGGTCACCCGACAGCCGGCGTGTCGCGTACGTCATGTACGAGGTCCGCTGAGGCCACGCATACGGGGTCGGCCGGGAGCGCACGGCGGCGCTCCCGGCCATGTCCTCAACGATGCGGCGGCGTCAGTTCCTCGATGAGCACCTCGGGTACGACGACGTTCCGCACCTGCTGCACGACGACGTCGTTCGGCAACTCGAACGTGGCATTCCCCCTGATGTCGAGCGCCGACGCCCCCAACTTGACCGTGTAGGTGCCCGCCTCCGCGACCCAGGCAGCTCGATCGGTGTGGAACGACGCCAGGTCCGCGGCCGTCAGCGTGAAGGTGACCGTCTCCGATTGCCCAGGCTCGATCACGCTCGTCTTCGCGAACGCTCTCAGCTCACTCTCGGGCTTGTCCAGGGCATCGCCGGGCGCTGCGACGTAGAGTTGAACAACCTCCCGGCCCGGAACCGGGCCGGTGTTCGTAATGACAGCCGTCACGGTGATCTCGTCGTCGAGCTCGGCACTACTCAGGTTCAAGTCGTCCCATCCGAAGGTGGTGTAGGACAGTCCGTATCCGAACGGATATGCCGGTTCGACGCCGAACGTGTTGTAGTAGCGGTAGCCGACATACACGCCTTCGTCGTACGTGACCTCGGTGGGAACACCGATGATGCCACCTCCCTCCCCCGACTGTCCCTGGAGAACCTTTCCGGGGAAGTTGCCGGCAGACGGAACGTCCTCGTACGCCAGAGGAAAGGTCATGGGCAGCCTGCCCGACGGATTCACGACGCCCCGAAGTACGTCGGCGATAGCGTGCCCCCCTTCCTGACCCGGCTGCCAGGCAAGCAGGATCGCGTCGGCGTGGTCGCGCCAGCGCCCCACTTCGATCACACCCGCCACGTTCATCACCACAACCACCCGCTTCCCGGCCGCATGAAACGCGGCGGAAACGTCGCGGAGCAAGGCATGCTCCGTCTCGGTGAGCAGGAAATCCCATTCCACCTTCCGGTCCGTCATCTCGCCCGATTGCCGTCCCACCGTCACGATGGCAACGTCGGTCTCGTCCGCTGCCGACGCGATCATCTCAGCATCTACCGGCATCTCGGGGATGGGCGGCGGCGGGAAGAATGCGATCGCCGGCTTCGGCCGTTTCGCCTTCTCCTCATCGATATAGCCCCTGTACGTCTGAGCGAGTGTGCTGTGAACCGGATGCCCGGCCTCGACCAACCCCGCATCGAGCGAGACGACGTACGCTTCGTTCACTTCGCCACTGCCGGTGCCACCGACCACGAGGTCGTATCCCGCATTGCCGAAGAGCGCAATCGACCCCGAAGCCGGGAGCGGCAGTGCCTGATCGTCGTTCTTCAGTAACACCATCGACTCCGCTGCCGCGCGCCGAGCGATCGCGGCGTGCGCCGCGAAGTCGGGGGCGTTCGAGTACGCGTACCCCTTGAACGTCGGCGACTGCTCGACGATACGCAGCACCCGCGTCACGCTTTCGTTCAACTGATCCTCCGTCAGCATGCCCGTCGCTGCGGCATCGAGGAGATCCGCCTTTTGCTGCAGGTATCCCGGCATGATCACATCATTGCCGGCCTGCACGGTCGCCACGGCGTCCTGGCCACCGAACCAATCCGTCATCACGAAACCCTCGAAGCCCCACTCGTCCCGCAGAATCGAGACGAGCAGCTCACGGTTCTCCGGCGCGTATGCGCCGTTGATGAGATTGTAGGCGGACATCACCGTCCACGGCTGCGCGTGCCGCACGGCGATCTCGAACCCTCTGAGATAGATCTCCCGCAGCGCTCGCTCGCTCACGATCGTGTTCGACCGCATGCGGTTGAATTCCTGGTTGTTCGCGGCGAAGTGCTTCAACGACGTTCCAACACCCTCCGACTGCACGCCGGTGACGAAGGCCGACGCCATCCAACCTGTCAGGACCGGATCCTCCGAGTAATACTCGAAGTTCCGACCGCCGAGCGGGTTGCGGTGGATGTTCATCCCGGGCGCAAGGAGGATGTCGACGCCGTACTCGCGCACTTCCTCGCCAAACGCCCGGCCGACCTCGCGAACGAGCGCCGTGTCCCACGACGAGGCCAGGAGCGTCGCCACCGGGAACGCGGTCGCATGGAACCACTGGCCAGGTGCGTCCTCTCGCTCCGGATCGATCCGCACACCGGCCGGTCCGTCAGCCAGTGTAAGCGAGGGAACGCCCAACCGGTCGATCGCGTGCGTCCGTCCGGCGGCGCCCGGCACCTTCTCCGGCACCGCTGCATCCGCCGAGTCCATCGGCGGGAGAAACGGGATATCCATGTGGAACCCCATCCCGATCAGCACCGCGATCTTCTCCTCGACCGTCATCGCCGCGACGATGTCCGCGATCGGATCCGCACCCAGTTGAGGCAGTTCCTGGGCCTTGCCCGTCGTCATCGGTACGAGCGAAGCGAAGAGGAGTGCGAGGAGCGGGACCCACGATGTGATGGAGATGGCGGAACGCGTCGGCGGATGCGCGACCATGAGATCGATCCTCCTGGCATGGGGGTAGTCCCCCCTCCCAATGGGATGTTTATTCAGAGCAAACTTGTCGGTTTGCCGGTGTCGTACTGAAAATCTACGCCTGTGCCCAGGGCGCACCACTCATGGTGTCACGAGTGCGTGGGGAGTGCCAGGCCACCGACTCCGACGGACCCACCGAGGGGAGGAAAAAGGGTGCACGAAGCCATCTTCCGTCTGTTGGCCGGGACGCTCTTCGCCTCCGGCATCGGCATCTCGGCCTACTTCCGTCGGAAGGCCGACCGCGACAGTGGCGGACGGATCCCTCGCAGCGCAGACGGCGTCGTCATCGCGACCGTGATCAGGGTCGCCGGGCTCCTCCTGTGGCTGAGTCCCGTGGCGTATCTCGTCCAACCCGAGTGGATGGCGTGGTCCAAGGCGGGATTGCCGACCTGGGTCCGATGGCTTGGTGTCGGGGTCGGGGCTGCGTGCACCGCGGGGATCTACTGGCTTTTCCGCAGCATCGGGACCGGAATCACGCCGACGAGCGCGACGCGGGCCGGCCACGTGCTATGTACGCGCGGACCGTATCGCTGGGTGCGCCATCCTCTGTACACCTTCGGGGCGTCGTTCTTTCTCGCCTTCGCGATGATAGCCGACAACTGGTTCATCGCATTGCTCGGTCTGCTGGCGTTCGCCGTGATGGCGATCCGCACCCCTGCCGAGGAGGCCAATCTCATTGAGACGTTCGGTGACGAGTATCGGGAGTACATGCGGCGAACGGGTCGGTACGTGCCCAGGCTACGGCGCTGACGGAGCGACAGGGGGGCGGTCCACGGTCGCTCCGACAGCCCGCCCGCTGGACGTACGCCCACCAACCCACCGATATTGAACGATCTCCTTGCGCATCCATTCCCGCACGAACGGAAGGTCCGGATGACCGCAGTGCTGGTCGGTGGTGATAAACGACGACGTCTTGCGCCCGCCGTGCCGTGGCAGGCGCTCACGGCCTTTGGCGTGCTGTTCATGCTCGCCGGGCTCATCGATACGGGCTTCGCGTTGGTGCCGTTCGTGCCGAACGATGTCGGCTGGCGCTTCAGCACGGGGCTGGGCATCATCGCGGGAATGCCGGTGCTCGTTCTCGGCCTCACCGTCTTCACGATGGCTTCGGCGATGCTCGAACGGACGTGGGCAATCGCCACTGCGATGCTCTTGTCGGCCATCGTCATTGCTGCGGTCATCCTCTTGATCACGTTCGTCCTTTCCGCGCTCCCGACGTTGCTCGAGGGCGCGCCGGTGGCCGAGCATCTGGGCCTCAAGAAGGCAGCGGTGCGGGCCGTGGTGCTCGCGGTCCTGTACGGATCTGTCGCAGGGACGGTGTTCGCGTTTTGTCTCAGAGGCCTCCGAGAAAGTGTGGCGTCATGACCACACTTTTCGCACCCAAAAACAGGACCGTTTTTCTCCGTTTTTGTAAAACATTGTGGCAAAAAGACTTGTGCTTCTCCCGTCGCCGTTCGTCATGGCACAACCCATGCGAAGCATAGAGACCAGCCGGCGGGTCCCCGCTGCGCCCGTGTTGGTGTTGGGGGCGGCGCTGACCCTCGGCGGGCTGGTCAATGTGGCGATGCTACTTTGGCCGCTTGGGATCGGCAGCGCCGAATGGGAGTTGGCCGCGTTTGGGGAGTTGGCGGTGACGTGGGCAGTGTTGGGGCTCGGATGTGCAGCCTTGATCGTTGCGTCGGCTGCGTCCGGCTCACGTCGCGGAGCGGGCATCGCAGCCACCACAATGTTGATTGCCGGAACGGTGGCTGTCGGCGGAGCGTCTTTGGTCCTGCTCAACGTCGCCCTGGTGTGGACGACGCAGTTGCCGCCGCCGGTGCTCACGCAGTTGAAGGTCGCCACGGTGAAGGCGGCAGCGCTCAATCTGGTGTACGGTGTCGGAT
>JBDHJO010000109.1:0-11387 GCA_039586875.1 Gemmatimonadota bacterium
GTGCCTCGCACGATTCCCCGGAATGGAGCACGCGTTTTGACGCAGCGCATGGGATTGACCGAATTCTTCACGATGGAGGCGAGCGAGTACCTCGACCGCCTCGACACCGTGGTCTCCTCGCCGACGCCGCCCGAGGTCGGCGAGTTCCTGCGGCTCACCCGGGCGCTGCGCGGATCCGCCCTCATGGCGCGGCAAGACACGATCGCTGCCGCTGCTGCGGCCTTCGAATCGTTTGCGCGCACCGTGCAGGCGGAGGGTCGTTGGGACGAGGGGACCCGCCAACGTGCTATCCGCGCGGTCGACGATTTCAAAGTACTGGTTCGCCAGGTGGGGAAGTGGACCGACGCCGAAGAGGCCCGTGCCCAGCACTTGATTGCCGACCTCGCACCGGAAACCGCGGGAGCCTCGGAGCTCCCCGGGGGAGGCGAGCCGGAGGGCCTCGACGCCGGCGCCCGCGCCTTCGTGGGACGCGAGGGTGCGGCCGTCGCCAGCGCACTCGAAAGATGCCGCGGCACGCGAAGCCGCGCGCCGGGTGCTCATCGTCGCCCAGCCGCTGCGGGGGCTCTCGTCACTCCCGGACATCCCCCCGCTTGGCGACTTGCTCGAGGGTGTCGAACGTGCGGTCGCCGAAATCGTATCGAGCACCGAGCCGCTGGACGAGGCTCCGCTCGTGCTGGATGCCGCAGCCAAGGCCGTGGCACGCACGGCACAGGAACTGGCGCGGGATGGTACGGCCGATCCCGAATCGGCTGAGGTTCAGCGCTTCGCGGAGCTCCTTGGCCACCTCGGCGAAGGCGCGCTGGTCCCGATCGAGTCGTTGTACCACGATGACGACGGCCCGCACGTGGTGGAGCGTGGCTCGCCGCCCGCGCGTACCCGCATCCTCGGGCACGTGGACCTGGTGTCCCACGGCGAGCATCTGGTGCAGGCAGCGCACGAGGTGGCGAAGGCAGCATCACCGACGCAGATCGCGCTGCGCGTCCAATCGCTCCTCGCCACGTTCCGCACGTTGACCGAAGCCGGTGGGAATCCGGTGCTCGATGCGGTCTCGTCCTTTGCGACACAGGCGCGCAATGCGGCACTGGGTGGCGCCGTGACGGCGCACACGACGGCGTTCGTGGAACGCCTCAAGGAGGCGGGCCACGCGCTGGTCGAGGCCGCCACCGGTGACGAGAGCCGACTGGCGACAGCACTTCGTGATGCGGCCGACGCCGTCGGGGCATTGCGTGCGAAGGAGGAAGAGGCTCCCGTGCCTGAGCCGCCGACGGCAGCCCCGCGTCCCGCAGCAGCTCCTGCTCCCGCCGCCACCGGGACCGGTCTGGCCGCGAGTTGGACCCGGTACGAACAGCTCCGCGCGCACGGGAGCCCGGCACCTGGGCTCGAGGCATTGCTGACTGCGCCCACAGAGGAACCCCCCGCATCGATCGAAGACCTGCCATCGATCGCCGAGTTCGTCGAGACCCCGTCGGCCGAGGCGCAGCCTGCGCCGGCAGTCGCCGACGACACGCTCGTGCCCATTCAACAGTTGTGCTACTCGGGTCACGGCGCCCTCGCGCGAGTTCGGGAACTCCGAGGGGCGATTGCCGGTGAGCTCGCTGCCGGGACGACCAGCGACTCTCTCCGGGACCTCGTCGAGGAAGTGCTCGATCTCGTCGAACTCAGCATCGAGACCTAAGGCCCGAGGCCCTTGGCTGGGGCTTGTCGGCCTCGGGATCTCCATCGCACTCCTGTGGTGGGCACTCCGTGACGTGCACATCGGCGAAATGTGGCGCGAGATCCGGAGTGTGCATCCGGGGTGGCTCGCGCTCACGGTCCTGCTGGCCACGGCGACCTTCCCGTTACGGGCGATCCGGTGGCGGTACCTCCTCCGCTTCGAGGGCGAGGCCCTCGGCTTCGCTCCGCTCTGGCATGCGACGGCCATCGGTTTCATGGCAAACAACCTTCTCCCGGCGCGGGCCGGGGAGGTTGCGCGCGCGTACACCGTTCAGCGGCTGACATCGGTACGGTTCACGACCGCGGTCGCCTCTCTGGCGGTCGAGCGGGTGATGGACGGGATCGTGTTGGTCCTGCTGCTCAGTGTGGCAACGACACTGGGTGGCTTCAGTGCGGCGCACGGCCGGGCGTGTGCTGCCGGCGCGGTGGACGCAACGGTTGATCGGCATCATCGAGGGCCTGGTCGAGGGACTCGATGCACTTCGGCGCCCCGTCCATTTCCTGATTATCACGTGGTGGTCGCTGATCGTCTGGCTGACGGCGGCCGCATCATTCTGGGCCGCGTTTCGCGCATTCAATATCGATATTCCCTGGTCCGCCAGCCTGCTGACCCAGGGGTTGGTGTCGTTCGGTGTCGCGATCCCGTCGTCCCCGGGGTTTGTCGGCCCGTTCGAGGCGGCGGTGCGCGTGTCGTTGGGACTCTACGGTGTTCGCCCCGGATTGGCGGTGTCGCTTGCCGTGGGCTACCACCTCACGACGTTCCTGCCGATCACGTTGCTCGGGATGTGGTCGCTGACACGCGCACACGTGCACCTCGGCGACCTGCGAACCGCCGAGGCGCGCGCGTCTGACGGCTGACCCTGCCGGACGGCAGCGCGGCACACTACCCTATGTCATGACTGATCGGCTGACGGTTCAGGCACACGCGAAGGTCAATCTCTTCCTTCGCGTTCTTGCACGCGAGGCATCGGGGTACCACAGTCTCGAGACGCTCTTCGCGCTCCTCGAGCTGCACGACACATTGACGGTCGAGCGGATCGGGTCCGGCATCGAGCTCACGGTTGACGGGGCCGATACCGGGCCGACGGAGGAGAACCTCGCGTACCGGGCCGCCGCGATGGTGCTCGATGCCACGGGGCGCTCGTTTGGCGTGCGGATCCACATCGACAAGCGCATCCCGGTGCAAGCGGGGCTCGGCGGGGGCTCGGCCGATGGCGCCGCGGCACTCGTGGCCGCAAATGCCCTTGCCGGTCGATCGGTCCCGCAGCCCGAACTCTTGCACTTCGCGGCGAAACTGGGAAGCGACGTGCCGTTTCTCGCCGCCGGCGCGCCGATGGCCCTCGCGTGGGGACACGGCGAGCGGATGTTCCGTCTGCCGCCGCCGCCGGCTGCGCCCGCGCTCGTGGCGGTACCGCACGTCCAGGTGCCGACCGCGAAGGCGTACGCGTTGCTGGACAGCTGGCAGGCACGGGACGAGACACGCGGCCCGGTGGTGCTCGATACGGAGGTATTCGCGACGTGGGGCGGGATCGGCCGACTCGGCGGCAACGACTTCGAGAATCCCGTGTTCGGTTCCGAGCCCGCGATTCGCGACCTGTTCGAGCGTGTGGCACAGACACGCCCGCTCCTCGTCCGGCTCTCTGGCTCCGGGTCGGCAATTGTCGCAGTATTCAAGACACAGGGAGAACTGGAGTCGGCTGTATCGGCCCTCGGCACACGGGACCAACAGGTGTTCCTGACAGCCACGCGGGCGGCTCCGGCACCAGGCCCAGAGGCTGCCTAGGCTTCTCGTACGGGAGGACGGCATGGCGAGAATCCTGATCATCGACGATGACGACGTGACGCGGCTCAAGATCGGCGCGTTGCTGGAGGCAGAGAACCACGACGTGCACTACGCCCCCGACGGCGACGTCGGGGTCAAGCTGTACGAGCGCAGGAGATTCGACCTGGTCTTGATCGACTTGGTGATGCCGAAGAAGAACGGCCTGCGAACCATCCGTGAGATCGAGGAGATCGACCCCAACGCCCGCATGATTGCGATGACCGGCATCGACCCGGAGAATCTCGACCTCGCCGAGGATCTCGGCGCCGTACGCACGCTGACCAAGCCGGTCGAGCCGGCCCAACTCAAGGTCGCAGTGCAGAGCGTTCTTCGGATCTCCCGCGGGTGGGACGGCGTAGAGATCGGTTGGAAGTAGACGGCCCCACCGATAGCCGATCCGGATTACATTGGAAATCGATCGCCCCGCCGTGAGGCGGGCGGTGGCCCCTCGTCCAAGGGTAGGACGCCGGTCTTTGGAACCGGAGATGGTGGTTCGAATCCACCGGGGCCAATTCACAGACAGCCGCGCACACGATCACCGACATTAAAGCTCGGCTTCCGCACCTTTCATCCAATCTTCATCAGTTGTTCAGAGAATCGATGCCGCGTCGAGAATCGGTCGATAGGCAGTCGAGAGCACAGGGCCAGATTCGCGACCATATCCTTACACAGAGGTGCGATATGCGTATCTGGCGACTGACCCTGCTGCCGCTTTTGCTCGTGGCGTGTACCGAGCAGCCGATTGCCGCTCCGGAGTTCAACGCGAATGGCGTCGTGGACGACGACATGAGCGAGTACACCCTGTTAGGAGAATTCCCCGCCGATCTGCCGATCGAGTACGGATTGGAGCTCCCGTGTCTCGGCGAAGGGCTGTTCGGGTACGACGGCGGCCTGTACCAGTGGTGGCGCAAGACCATCAGGATGCCGTCCGGCGGTCATGTCGGGGTCGAGAAGGTCTTGCAGCCCGAATACGGTTCCTACTACAACGAACTGGGCGACAGGTGGCAGACCACACGGATCCAGGCAAGGATCAGCCGTATCACCCGACCTGGTGACGGTCACACGCTCATTCGGGAGGCGTTTAACGAGTGGGTGGAGAATGAGGACACGGGCCAGCAAGCAAGGATCACTTTTGTCCTTCAGAAAGAGCGTGACGAGGCGGGAGGTACAGTGACCGCAATCGAGAAGATCGCCCACTGCTCCCTTACGGGAAAGAAGAATTAACGAGACCGGAGCAACGACATCATCGAACGCGGCCAGGCATCGGGCGATGCCTGCGTGTGCCGGTGGACGGTTGGTGTGGGAGCATGAACCGCCCGGCTTCGGCCGGGCGGTTTGCGTTCTGATGGCGGCTCCTCGGATCCGACAACTGTGCCCAGAACCGACGCCGCAGCGGCCACCGTCGGTCCAACGCGGGATCGCGGCGTCCAATCACGTAGGCAGCGGAATCGCCGGATGCGGATTGCGATCTGCCCGCTGTAGGCTCCTGTTCCCGACCCGGGGTGCAAACTCCCGTCCCCTCCCCCATCTTTCCTGCATCGACCGCACGCACTCTGCTCCTGGCACGGGGAGACGCATGACCCTCACGCTGTACCACCGAACATCCATCGGCGAAGCCCGCTCGATCGTGCAGAAGGGCTTCGAAGACCTCGACTGGGACTTTGGCCTCACCGACGCCCAGACCGGCGAGGACGCCATCGTCACCGGCACGTGGTTGGCCGACCGTCCGGTTGGACGGGAGGAGGGCATTGAAGGCGATGCGCTGCTGGAGGTCACCGTGGACACCACCGAGGCCGATCTCGCCCCCTTCGCATTGGATGGTATGCTCTGGGACGCAAATTTGTGGGTGGTTCCGGCCGACTGGGTCAACCCGAAGGCGAACGCGCGGATTCTCGAGGTGGACCCGCGCTCGTCGTGGTTTCACAAAGCCGCCGACATCGACGATCTGACCGAGGATGGCTGAGCCCTCGACGCCCCCGATCATCGAACATGACGCAGCCGGCGCCCAGTTCGTCTGCCGCACGGACTGGGGCGTTGCCTACCTGGCCTACGCGGTCCGGGATGCCGACACCGTCGAGTTCTTCACGGTCTTCGTCCCGCCGGAGGCCCGCGGCCGGGGCCTGGCCGAGGCCATTACCCGCCACGCCTACGCCTGGGCCGCGACCAGAGCCCTGGCTGTCCAGCCCACCTGCTCCTACGTGCGACGCCTGGCCGCCACAGACCCCACGCTCGAGGCCGCGACCCGCCCGTAAGCCGCTACCAGCCCGGATCTTGGCTTCCGGTCGTCCGGTGGCTAGTTTTCTGGGCTCTTATGGCGAACTTCTCTTCAGGCAAGATGCTCCTCATGGCGGGGACCGCGAACCGGCCGCTCGCCGAGGAGATCGCCCAGGAACTGCACCAGCCGCTGTGCCGGGTCACGATCCGGCGCTTCGCGGACGGGGAGATTTTCGTCAAGATCGACGAGAACGTCCGCGGCCTCGACGTGTTCATCATCCAGCCGACGAATCCGCCGGCCGAGAACCTCCTCGAGCTGCTCATTCTCATCGATGCGGCGCAGCGGGCGAGCGCCGCTCGGGTCAACGTGGTGATCCCGTACTACGGGTACGCGCGTCAGGACCGGAAGGACCAGCCGCGGGTCGCGATCAGTGCGAAGCTGATGGCCAACCTGATCGCCACGGCGGGGTCCGATCGGGTGCTCGGTATCGACTTCCACCAGCACCAGTTGCAGGGCTTCTTCGACATCCCGGTCGACCACCTGTATGCCGCACCCGTGTTGGTGCAACACTACCGGCAGAAGCAGCTGCATCAGCCGGTGGTGGTCGCCCCGGACGTCGGTGGGGCCAAGATCGCACGCGGGTTCGCGAAGCGGTTGGACGCTTCGCTGGCGATCATCGACAAACGCCGGCCGTCGGCGAATATCGCCGAGGTGCTCAACGTGGTCGGTGACGTCGAGGATCGGGACTGCCTGCTCGTCGACGACATGATCGACACGGCGGGGACGATGACCGAGGGCGTCCGTGCCCTGAAGCGGCTCGGGGCCCGGGAGGTATACTGCTGCGCGTCGCACGCGCTGCTGTCCGGCCCCGCCGTCGAGCGGCTCGCGGCCTCGGAAGTAACGGAAGTGGCGGTCACCAACTCGATCCAGATTCCGGAGGACCGGTACTTCGATCAACTCAAGGTGTTGTCGGTCGCCCCGCTCCTGGCGAAGGCGATCCGATTTACCCACAGCGACCAATCGGTGAGTTCGCTGTTCGACTAAACGACTGCACGTGAACGGCTTGGAAGACAACGCATGACTGAGACAGTGACACTCTCGGCGGAACGCCGACAGGAAGCCGGCAAGGGCGCTGCGCGGAAGCTGCGCGCGGGCGGTCGGGTGCCGGCCGTGATCTACGGATCGGGGCGGGAGACGGAGTCCCTTTCCCTGCAATCGGCGGAGTTCGACCGGATACTGCAACGGATCGCCGGCGGCTCGACGATCATCGACCTGCAGGTCGAGGGCACCGAGGTGCGGGTCCTGATCCGAGAGATCCAGCGCCATCCGACCCGCAAGACGGTCACCCACGTGGACTTCCTCGAGGTCCATGCCGGCGAGGCGCTGACGCTGGAGGTGCCGCTCGCGCTCGTCGGAACCCCGGACGGTGTGCGCAACGGCGGTGGTGTCCTCGAGCAGTTCCTCCGCGAGATCGAGATCGAGGTCTTGCCCAAGGACATCCCGGAACGGGTGAAGGTGGATGTCGAGGCCCTCACGATCGGTGACTCGCTGCACGTGGCGGACATCACCGTGGAGAACGCGAAGATCCTGACGGATTCCACGACGACGATCTGCACGGTCGTGCCACCGCGGGTCGAAGCCGAGCCCACGGAGGGCATCGAGGAAGAGGAAGAAGCGGCCGAGCCGGAGATCATTCGCAAGGGTCGCGCGGAAGACGAAACCGAAGGGGAAGCCTCGGAGGAGTAGCCACTGCGGGCCATCGTCGCCCTCGGCAATTACGGACCCCAATACGCCACGACCCGGCACAACGCCGGGTTTCTCCTGGCAGACGTCCTCGCCGAGCAACTGGAGCTTCCGCCGTTTCGGCGCTCCGGACGGGCGTTGTCGACGACGGGCTCGCTCGACGGCGCGCCGTTCGTCCTGCTCAAGCCGCAGACGTACATGAACCGGAGCGGGCAGGCGCTGGGGCCGCTCCTGGCGGAGCCGGGGTTCGCGCCCGAGCGGGACCTGCTCGTGTTGGTGGACGACTTCGCCATCCCGCTGGGGACGTTTCGTCTGCGGGCGCGCGGATCGGCCGGTGGACACAACGGTCTCCGAAGCGTGGAAGACGCCTTGGGATCGAACGAATACGCCCGGTTGCGGATCGGGATCGGCCCGCTGCCGGACGGCACAACCGATAGCGCAGACTTCGTGCTCGAAGGGTTCGAGCGCGCCGAACTCTCGACATTTGCTGAACTCTTGCCCGAACTAGTCGACGCCGTGGAGTGCTGGCTCGCCGAGGGCATCGAACAAGCGATGGTTCGCTTTAACCGAAAGGGATCGACGAGTGAGTGACTTCGCCTTCCTCCCCATGTCCGCCATCGTCGCCGGCGCCGTGGGGCTCGTTATCGCCTGGCTGACCTTCGAGTACGTCCGCCGTCAGCCGGTCGGAAACGAGAAGATGCAAGAGATCCAGAGCATGGTGCAGGCCGGCGCAATGGCCTTCCTGCGCCGCGAATACACCTACCTGATACCGTTCCTCGCCATCGTGGCCGTGGTGCTTGGCGTGCTGATCGGGTGGTCGACCTCCATCGCCTACCTCAGCGGCGGGATCTGCTCGATCCTCGCCGGCTTTTTCGGCATGTCGGCCGCCACGCGCGCGAACTCGCGCACGAGTGAGGCGGCCCGCACGAAGGGCCAGGCGATGGCGCTGCGTGTCGCGTTCAACGGCGGCGCGGTCATGGGGCTCTCGGTCGCCAGTCTCGGGTTGTTGGGTATCGGCCTGGTCATCCGTGCTTTCATGGGAACACCGGATTCGGCCGCCGCCTGGCAGGCCTTCAGCGAGATCATCACCGGATTCGCCATGGGAGCCTCGTCGATCGCCCTCTTCGCGCGCGTCGGCGGGGGGATCTACACCAAGGCCGCGGACGTCGGTGCCGACCTCGTCGGTAAGGTGGAAGCCGGCATCCCGGAGGACGACCCGCGGAACCCCGCGACGATCGCCGACAACGTGGGCGACAACGTCGGTGACGTCGCCGGCATGGGCGCGGACATCTTCGAGAGTTACGTCGGTGCGGTGATCGCGACGATCGCGATCGCGGCAACCAGCCCCAGCATTCAAGACGGCTTCCGCATGGCGGCTGCCGCTCTGCCGATGCTGTACATCCTGGCCGGCCTCGTTGCCAGCCTGATCGCCATCGCGCTGTTCCGGTTGCTGGAGCGGTCGAATCCGGCCGGAGCGCTGCGGTGGGCGACGTTCATCGCCGCCGGGCTGTTCCTCGGGGCGGCCTATTTCATCACCAGCCGGGTCGACCTCGGGATGGCCAATCCGCTCGGGCCGTTCTGGGCGGTGCTGGTCGGCACCATCGCGGGTATCTTGATCGGGCTCGCGACGGAGTACTACACGGCGGCGAAGCCCATCCGGAAGATCGCCGAAGCCTCGCTCACGGGACCCGCGACCAATATCATCGCGGGACTCGCCGTCGGCATGCACTCGACGGTCATCCCCCTGCTGATCATCGCGACGTCGATCTTCATCGCGTTCGACAGCGCCGGCCTCTACGGGATTGGCATCGCGGCCGTCGGCATGCTGGCGACGGTCGGCGTAACGATGTCGGTGGACGCGTACGGTCCGATCGCCGACAACGCCGGCGGAATCAGCGAGATGAGCGGACTCGGGCCGGAGGTGCGGAAGATCACGGACAGCTTGGACGCGCTGGGCAACACCACCGCCGCGATCGGCAAGGGCTTCGCGATCGGATCGGCTGCGCTCACCGCATTGGCCCTCTTCAGTGCCTATTCGAATGCGGTGACCCCAGCCGGCGCGGACCCCATCACGCTGGACATCGTGAACCCCGACGTCGTGATCGGCCTCTTCCTCGGCGGCATCATGCCGTTCTTCATTGCCGCGGCGACGATGACCGCGGTCGGGCGGGCGGCTGAAGGCATGGTTCAAGAGGTACGACGACAGTTCAGAGAGATCACCGGCCTCATGGAGGGCAAAGCCAAGCCCGACAGCGCGCGGTGCGTTGATATCTCCACCCGGGCCGCCCTTCGCGAGATGATCGTCCCCGGGGTCGCGGCCATCGTGGCACCGGTGCTCGTGGGCAAGCTGCTCGGCGTCGAGACCCTTGGCGGGATGCTCGCCGGTGCAACCCTGACGGGAGTCATGATGGCGCTGTTCATGGCCAATGCCGGCGGCGCCTGGGACAACGCCAAGAAGTACATCGAGGGTGGTGCGCACGGTGGCAAGGGCTCCGACCCCCACAAGGCCGCCGTAGTCGGCGACACGGTCGGTGATCCGTTCAAGGACACCAGCGGGCCGTCCCTCAACATCCTGATCAAGTTGATGTCGGTGGTGAGCCTCGTGCTCGCGCCCTGGTTTATTGCATAGGAAGACAGTAGGAGAGGAGGAGGGTTAGGTTCCCTGCCCTCCTCCTCCCCTGCCCTCACCCCCCAGCGCAATGCTCCGCCTCGGCATCGTCGGCCTTCCGAACGTCGGCAAATCGACACTCTTCAACGCGCTGACGTCCGCGAAAGCGGCACCGGCCGAGAACTACCCGTTTTGCACGGTGGATCCCAACGTCGGCGTCGTGGAGGTGCCGGATCCCCGCCTCGACCGTCTCTTCGACGTGGTGCGCCCCAAACACAAGGTGTCGGCCGTGGTCGAGTTCGTCGACATCGCCGGCCTGGTCGAGGGCGCGAGCCAAGGCGAGGGGCTTGGCAACAAGTTCCTGTCGCACATTCGCGAGGTGGATGCGATCGTCCATGTCGTGCGCTGTTTTGAAGATGCCGACGTGCTCCATGTGACCGGGTCGGTGGATCCGGTCCGGGACCACGATATCATCACGGCTGAGCTGGCCCTGTCCGACCTCGCGGTGGTCGAGCGTCGGCTCGAGAAGGCCAGGAAGACGGCGCGGGCGGGAGACAAGGAAGCCGCAGGAGAGGTCACGACGTTGGAGCGGGTGATGGCGGAGCTCGACGGCGGGCGCGGAGCGAGAGAAGCCGGTGAGTCCGAGGACACCATCCGGTATCTCCGTGGACTCGGGTTGTTGACCTCGAAGCCGATCCTGTATGCGGCCAACGTGGGCGAGGAGGACCTCGCGCGGGACGGCGGACCATGGGTGGAGCGCCTGCAGGGAGCCGTGCGCGCCCATCACGAGGAGGCCGATGTCGTTCCATTCTCCGCGCGTATCGAGGCGGAGTTGGCCGAACTCGGCCCCGAAGACCGGGCCGAGTACCTCGCGGGTTCCGGTGTGGAGGAGCCCGGCCTGGATCGGCTGATCCACGCAGGGTACCGACTCCTCGGGCTCGAGACGTTCTTCACGGTCGGCGAGAACGAGGTGCGGGCCTGGACCATCCCCACAGGATCGACGGCGTTCGAGGCGGCGGGCGAGATTCACTCGGACTTCCAACGCGGGTTCATTAGAGCCGAGACCATCCACGTGGACGCATTCCTGCAGGCCGGATCGTACCGTGAAGCGAGGGAGCGGGGATTGGTCCGGTCCGAGGGCCGCGAGTACCTCGTGCGGGACGGTGACGTCCTGCTGTTCCGCTTCAACGTATAGCGGCCGCCGGGGGGTCCGCCGGGCGGGATTCCAGGGTATATTGTCGATCGCTTACAACCTACTCCGTCCAGCACCGAGGGCGGGGTCTTAC
>JBDHJO010000319.1:0-2224 GCA_039586875.1 Gemmatimonadota bacterium
ACTCGTGCGCGATCTCGCAGGGTTGTTCCGAACGCGCATCGACCTGCGGCAGATCGGCGCGCGGGATGAAGCCAAACGTCTCGACGGTGTGGGTCGCTGCGGGCGCCAGTACTGCTGCTCCACATGGCTTCCCGAACTGCGGCCCGTCAGTCTCTCGCTTGCCAAGGATCAACGGCTCTCCCTCAACCCGACGCAGATCTCCGGTGGATGCGGCCGGCTCCTCTGTTGCCTCCGATTCGAGCACGAGTTCTACGTGAGCGCCCGGAAGCGCTTTCCCAGGCTGCGGCGTGCCGTGCGCACGACCAAGGGACGCGAAACTGTCTCGGCGATCGACATTTTCCGCGACCGCGTGACCCTGGAAGCGGAGGACCGCAGCACGCGCACCCTGTCGCTCGCCGAACTCAAAGAGGAAGTTCGGCACCCCGAGGCGCCACCGCCCCCGAAGCCGGAGGCGGAGAAGCCGGACGCACCCGTGCCGGACCGGACCGAGATCACCACCGACGATGCCGTCCAGGCCGTCGCGCCGCGCAAACGGAAGCGACGCCGACGCCGGCGCGGAGGCGGCCGCGGCCGCTCGGGACCGAAGCAACCCGACACCGACAGCGGCTGACACGTGACGACGTCCTTCTACCTCACGACCGCCATCGACTATTCGAACGGCGAGCCGCACCTCGGCCACGCCTACGAGAAGATCGGGGCCGACTGCATGGCGCGATACCGTCGCCTGCGGGGCGACCGCGTGTCGTTCGTCATCGGAATGGACGAGCACGGACAGAAGGTGGCCCAAAGCGCAGACGCCGCCGGGGTCGACCCGCAGGACTGGGTCGATGGGATCGCGGAGAAGTTCGAGGCCGCCTGGCGCGAGCTGCAGATCAGCAACACCGACTTCATCCGCACGACCGACGACCGTCACGAGACGGCGGTCAAAGAGCTGTTCCGGCGGATTCAGCACGCCGGCCACGTCAGCGAAGGTGTCTACGGAGGGCACTATTGCGTCGGGTGCGAAGCCTTCAAACTCGATCGCGACCTCGGCGACGACGGACAGTGTCCGCTCCACCCGACCCGCAAGATCACGTGGGTGGAGGAGCCGAATTACTTCTTCCACATTGGCCGGTTTCGCCAGGCCCTGCTCGATCACTATGACGCGAATCCCAACTTCGTACAGCCTCGGGCCAAGCTGAACGAGGTCTACAACGTCGTGTCCGACTGGACGCAGGAGCAGACCGTTTCCGTCAGTCGGTCGCGAGTCCCGTGGGGCATTCCGTGGCCCGACGATCCCGACCACGTGGTCTACGTCTGGTTCGAGGCACTCATCAACTACCTGTCGGCCACCGGATACCCGGGCGCGGACCATACCGACATGTGGCCGGCCGATGTCCACGTGATCGGACCCGATATCGTGCGCTTCCACGCCGCCTGGTGGCCCGCCATGCTCATGGCTGCCGGCCTCGAGGTCCCGAAACAAATCTGGTGCCACGGGTGGATCAACACGCAGGGCGCACGCTTCTCCAAGTCCGCCGGCGTGACGTATACGCTCCGCGAGATCATCGACCGGCACGGGACCGATGCGCTCCGGTACTTCGTGCTCCGTGAGGTGCCGTGGGATGCCGACGGCAACTTCAGCGACGAGCGGTTCGACGTCCGCTACACCGCCGAACTGGCCGACGGGCTCGGCAACCTGGTGAGCCGAGTCCTCGCCATGGTGACCCGGTACCTCGACGGCGTGCTCCCTGCCTCGGCACCGGCCACGGCCCTGGATGCCGACGGCGATACCTGTATCGCCGCTTACCGCGAATCCATGGACCAACACCTCCTGCACGAAGGCGCCGCGCACGCGTGGCGGCTGGTCGACCGCGCCAACGGATTCGTGGAGCAGCGCGCACCGTGGACGCTCGCCAAGGAAGGCCGTACCGACGAACTGGCGGAAACGCTGGCATCCCTCGGGCGGGCCATCGCCCGCATCGCATTCATGTTGAGTCCGTACCTGCCGCAGAAAATGCAGGATGTGTGGGCTGCCGTCGGTCTCTCGGGCTCCATCGAGGACGCTGGGTGGCAGGCGCTAGAACAGCCCCCAACGGCTGGATGTGCCGTCTCACGCATCCCCCCCTTGTTCCCCAAGGCCGAGACGAACAGTTAAGTTGTTTTAATACAATAGTTTACGAACTATCGCTGGGTGGTTGACACAGCCCGGTCCGGCGGTCTAACTTTTTGCCCGCCCTCCCCT
>JBDHJO010000320.1:0-2506 GCA_039586875.1 Gemmatimonadota bacterium
TGTGGGAAGTTCATTTCTCCTCCATCACGGACGCTGGGGAACTCGGGTGCACACGCGTCTGGGGGACTGCACTCCGCTGGACACGCGTGGATGCGAAAGGATTGGTACCACATTGCTCCGTGCCGTCACCGACCCACCGCCCGCCGGATCGCACCGCGGTAGGCACGCGGCTCGAGCACTTCGGCCTCACCACCGTACTGCAGCACGTGCCGCACAAGCCAGTCGACGCTCGCCACCGTGAACGTGACGACGACACTGCCGTCGGCCTGGGCGTCCCCCTGGGGATACCGCTCGGCAATCCACCGGGCAATGCGCGGAGAGAAGCGGACCCTAACGTCGTCCGTGCCGCTGTCGGGTGGCTCGAACAGATCGGCGCGATCCTCGATCAGCGTCAGCGGTGCATCGGGCCGCCACTGGTACGCCTCGTCGCCCACCTCGACCTCGAGCACGCGGTCCGCCCGAAAGCGCCGCCAATCCTCCGCGAGCCGGCACCAGGCGACGATGTAGTGGCGCCCGATCGCCGAGACGACGTCGTGCACTTCGACGGTGCGGTCGGTCGGTTCGTCGGCACCTGCTCCGAGATACACCAACCGCAGCACGCGGCGTTCCCGCATCGCCTGCTCGGCCCGGGCGACCGCGGTCGCCTGCCCTGCCGGCGCATCGGGGATCGCATGAATCAGGTTCGCCGGGTCGCGGGCGGCACCCGCAAGCGGGCGCAACTTCGCCAGCAGCGGTGCCGGCTCGTCGAGCTCCGTCGCCACCGCCGCCTGGAGCGCCACGAACTCGTCGAGCGTCAACTTGATCGGCCGGCGATACGGCCCCTGACTCTGCACGCTCACGCGGTCCCCCACCTGCTCGACGGTCAGAGACGAGAGCCATGTCTCGCTCGAGTGACTGCCCGCCTCGGTCAGGATGCGTAGATCCTGAAGGATGACCGAGCGCTTCGTGCCGTAGCGATCGCCCAGTGCATCGAGCGTCGGCGGCGAGCCGCCGTCCCGCGCCGCCTTCGACAGATCGGCCACGAGCTGCACGATCCGGTTGAGCTGGGATTCGGCCGGTTCAGGCATGGTCGGCGTAGAGCGCCGCGACGCGGTCGCGCAGTTGGTCGAGGTCATCGGCAACCGTCGCGGGTTCGTCGATCACCGCGCGATCGCCGAACGTGAGAAGCCACCGCAGGAACGGCGCGCGCTCACGCACACTGAAGGCGACGACCGCACCGCCGTCGTCGGTATAGGGCTCACGCACCTCACCCACGCCCTGGGCAACCACCCAGCGCGCGTCGGGAAAGCCGAACCGGACCACGACGTGTTCCGGTTCCCGCTCGGACAGCTCCCACGCCGAGCGACCGACATACCGCGACACGGCAAAGTCCTCCGGCGGCCCGTCGTGGACGGCATCCCGCCCTTTCACGAGCTTGGCTCCGCTCACGCGGTCGACGCGGAACACCTTCGGCGCGGTGCCGCTGCCATCGCTCGCCACGCAGTACCAGTGTCCCCACGAGAAGAACAGGCCGTACGGCTCGAGCGTCCGGGAATCCTCGGCATCGCGACCGATGGTGTAGTAGCGGCACGAGACCCGTGTGTGACGCGCCACCGCCTGCTGCAACACCTCGAGTGCATCGTTCGGCTCGTCGCGGCCCGACTCGCCAAGGACCCGCTCGATCTGTTGCAGGGTGAGCGGGAGATCGAAGCCGAGTTTCCGCCGCGCCGATCGGGCTGCCGCGCGCAGCGGTACCGACGGGTGTTCCGCCAACCGGTACGTGGCCCGGTCGAGGAGCTCGAGCTCGTCGCGCGCCACCTCGATCCGCTGCAGGGCGGCGTACGGGTGATCGTTCCCCGAGTCGGCTTCGTCGAATTCGAGGTAGGGGAGATAGATCCCCTGCGTGCGCAGGCGGTACCCCGTGGACGCCTCGTCACCCGCACGGTCCGCGAGCTCGATCGTCTCGAGATCGAGTCCGAGCGCCCGCAGCTCGTCCTTGTCCCGCTCGAACTTCCGGCGGGCGGATTCGAGTTCCGTGCTGCTGGGGGGAATCGCGTCGGGGTCGATGCCCTTCAACCCGTAGCCGTCGACACTCTGGAAGATCTGCCCGCGCGTGACCGGAAAGCGGTGCTGCAGCAGGAACGCGATCAGGTCGAGCCAGCGGGCAGCCTTGGACATGGGGGAGAATCTAGGGTCGGGCCGGGTCGGCGCCATGGGACGTACGGCCTCCGCGGGAGATGGTGCCAGGATGGAGGGGGGGTGGGACAGTACGGTGGGTACAAGGTGCAAGGTACAAGGTGCGAGGTTGTCCGAGCCGCCCTCAGGTCCCTTGCACTTTGCGCCTTGCACCTTGCACCCCACAGGCGATGTCACACCCCTCCCCCACATTCCCTCCGTCACCAACCGGGGGGAGCGGGTTACTCGTGAAACGTGAAGGGTGAAAAGGAGGGAGGAGGGAGGAGGGAGCAGGGAGCGGGTTACTCGTGAAACGTGAGACGTGAAACGTGAAACGAAGTGAACGGTGAAA
>JBDHJO010000110.1:0-9584 GCA_039586875.1 Gemmatimonadota bacterium
GAGCGACGTGCCGGATCCGGCGCGGCCGGGCTGGCTACGCAAACCGACACTGCTCGTCGTCACGGGGATGGATCGGGATGGTGCGGCCGCCGATCTGGACGCGCTGCAGGAACTTCTGGAAACCCCATGGCCCATCGTACCGGTCTCGAGCACCACCCGGGCGGGGTGTGACGCGCTGGGCACGCGCACCTACGCCGCACTCGACATCATCCGCGTCTATACGAAGCAACCCAAGGAGGAACCGGACCGTGAACGGCCGTTCACGCTCCGGCGCGGCGCCACCGTCCACGATCTCGCGCGGACGATTCACCAGGACATCGCGGAGGGATTGAAGTTCGCGCGTGTGTGGGGACCGAGTGCCTTCGATGGACAGTCCGTGCACGATGCGCACGTACTGGAGGAGGGAGACGTCGTCGAGATTCACTGGTAGGGCACAACGACCTTCGCGTATCACCAGCCATGCGTTGTACCACCACCCTGTTCGGCCCCGCTTGAGGTGGCTGCGTGCACGGTGCAGGGACCGTACCGCACTTCCGTCTACTGCTCTTCCGACCCTCCCTGCGTATCGCAGGTACACAGATGCTTCGGCGGCTCCGGGAGGTTCATCATCATCCCGGTGGACATCTGGTCGTCCGGAGTGGGGTTATCCGGCATCTGTTTCCAACCACCGCACTTCATGCATTTCGTGTACAACGGCACAATCGTACTCCTCATGGTGGTTCGGCGAGAAACTCGCCGCAGTTGCAAAGATAGGGCAACGTTCGACGATCCGCGAGCGTGCCTCCGCTGGTTGGCGCTTCGCCGGGCGCGACCGCCGCACCCACCTGCATGACGTGTGTGCTCGTCGCTCCACAGATTGCGAACACGCCGCGGCACGGCCTATTCAGAGAACCGGAGCCCAACCATCCACCTCGGGGAGCCCAGATGCCCGAACCGCCAACCGAGCCCGCGCCAACCGAGTCCGAGAGTAGCCTGCTCGGATACCTCGGGTGCATCCCGGCAATCGCTGCGATTGTCGGGCTCCACCTGCTGGCGGTCTGGACGTTCGGTCTGTGGGGTCATCCCGCCACGGGGTGGCAGCATCTCGCGATCGGCGCAGTTCTGACCGCCCTCGTCATCGGGGTCTTCGTCCTGGTCGGCGAAAGCCTGATCGAGGATGTGGTCAAGTTCGTGATGGTGGCGGTGCTGACGTGGGTCACATGGCGGTCGACCGGTCCGGTCGGACGAACGATCGTGGTCGGGATGCCGCTCGGTGCCGCGCTCGTGGTGCTGATGAAACTGGCGTACAACGCACGGGAGCGCCGTTCGGGTTGAGTGCGTCGATGCTCGCCTCAGTTAGCGCGCCAACCGAAGCATCTCGCCCCACCAACCCACGGCCCACACGTCACCCCGCGGGAGCGCCCAGACGTGACGCAGGCGGTGTCGTTGATCGGGTGTCTCATCGGTCCAACCCGACCCGTCGTAGCGGAGCACCGTGTAGTCCGCGGCGACCCAGATGTCCGTCGGACCCGTGCCACCGATGCCGTGCAATAGATGATTGTGCTCTGGTACCACCTGGCCGCTTCGCGTGCGCTTGAGCGGCGTCGCATCCGTCCACGCCGTGCCGTCGAACCGCAGGATCCTTCCGCTGCCGCCGACAGCCCAGACATCGCTCGGCCCGGAACCCCACACCGCATACAGCCACTCGGTCGTCAGGTCGGTGCGCACTTCGGTCCACGCCATGCCGTCGTATCGGAAGATCGTGGCCGATTCGCCCACGGCCCACGCGTCGTCCCGGCCCCCAACCCACACGCCGTACAGGTCGTCGTCAGTGCTGCCGCTCGCCGGGTCCTCGATCCACGCGGTGCCGTCGTAGTGCAGAATCGTGCCCCTGTCCCCGACGGCCCAGATGTCGTCCGGCCCGCTCCCCCACACGGAGCGCAGTCGACTCCTCGTGATCTCCGGCGACACGTCGGTCCAGCGGGACCCATCGTAGCGGAGGATGGTGCCGCCCGACCCGACGGCCCAAACGTCGCTCCGGCCTGTTCCCCACACGGCATCCAGGCCGGTGGTGCCCAGTCGGCTGTTCTCGTCGTGTGATGCCTCGGGCGGGAGCGCGTAGTCCCACGCGGTGCCGTCGAAGCGAAGCAGCGTGCCCTTCGCCCCGACCGCCCACACGTTCCCCGCATCGCTGCCCCACACACCCTGCAACTCAGCGTCGGTGAGACTGCTGATCGTCTCCCAGGAGGCAGGCGTTGCCGGTGGCAGCGGCGGGTCGTCGGTTGCGGTAACCGACGCAGGATCGCGTACCGGTTCCGTGCGCAACTCTGCGCTCGCCGCAGAGTCTTCTGCGGGTTCGACCCCTCCGACGTCTCCCGTGTCGGCCGTACCGGGGATGGAGGCCCGTACCACGTTCCTCGACGAATCTGCCGTCGTGTCGTCAGTGGGTGTTGCCGTGCGTTCGACATCGCCCTGGCCAGGGCTCGCGGAGTCGGCCCCGGAGCCCCCCATCATCCACAACCCCACGGCGGCCACCACGCCCACCACACCGATCGCCGCTATGCCCGCGCGGCGGCGACCCGCGCGGCTCGGTTCCGGGATCGGCTGCGGCGTCTCCGGCGTACGCGGCTCGGTTCCGGGCGTCGCGACCGCATCTTTCGGCGTCTCGAGACGTACCGTCTCCATGTCCGGGGACGTCACCACCGTCGTCTCGGTCTGTTCCACCTGCAGGACGGCGCTGGAGAGCGCCTGCCCGAAGCTCACGGCACTTTCGAACCGGTTGCTGCGATCACGTGCCAGCGCCCGGTCAAGCACCTGCTGGATCTCCGGCGGGAGCCCGCTCCCCGGTCGCGCCTCCTCGATGGTCCGCGGCTCCGCCGTCAGGCGGCTCATGAGCACGCTGTGCGGCGTGTCTCCTGTGAACGGCAGCCCCTCGGTGAGCATCCGAAACAGCACGAGCGCCAGCGAGTAGACGTCGCTCCTCGCGTCGAGGGTCTCTCCCGACACCTGCTCGGGGCTCATGTAATCGGGCGTGCCCAGGATGAACCCGGTCTTGGTAACCTGCTGTCCGGCCTCGCCGGTGGCGGCCTTCGCGATCCCGAAGTCCACGACCTTCACGAATGCCGAGCCATCGCGGTCGCGGCTGACCATGATGTTGTCGGGCTTGATGTCGCGATGGATGATCCCCAGATCGTGGGCCGCCTGCAGCGCGCTGCAGCACTGCGCGATGATCGCCGCCGTCCGTTCGAGACCGAGCGTTCCTTCACGCTGCAGCAGCTCCGCCAGCGATTCGCCTTCGATGAACTCCATCGCGAGGTACACGAGCCCATCGTCGGTTTCACCGAAGTCGTGCACGATGCAGACGTTTGGATGCTTGATCTGCGCGGCGTTCCTGGCTTCGCGCGTGAAGCGGGCGATCGCATCCGCGTCGTCGACGAGCTGCTTGGCCAGCACCTTCACCGCCATCTTCTGGCCCATGCGCACGTGCTCGGCGAGGTAGACCGCCCCCATCCCGCCCTCACCGAGCTTGGCCGTGATGTGATAGCGGTCGGCGATGACGGCACCGACCAGATCGGTGGCGTCGCTGGACGCCCGGAGACTCGACCCGTCGTTCGGGCAGAGCTTGAAGTCGTCGGGCCACTCGTGGCCGCAGGTCGTGCAGATCAGCACTGGCGTGTCGGTTGGAGACGGGCGGTGGTGCCGAGGCACCATCGGCGGCAGGCGATCATTGTTCGCGCGCCAGCCGCGTGAGGGACTCGTTCGCCTCGTCCACCATCCATTGATACTCGGGATCCGGATCAGTGAATACATCGAGAAAGGCAATCCAGGCCGACCGGCCCTCGTCCGCTCGACCCAACCGCGTCAGGACACGGGCGTGCCGGAACTTCGCGTACGAGTAAAGTGCCGGTGCCAGGTTCGCGTCGCCCTGCATTCGGTACACCCAACCCGGGGTAGCCAAGTCGTTGAACACTGCCCCAGCGGAATCGAGCGCGCCCGTCCGCTCGTACGCTTCCCCGAGGAGCTGCATCGCCAGCGCACCGGCCTTCGGCCCGCGGAACGTGCGATACGGCCAGTTCCAGTCGCGTGCGGGCGCCAGGACCTCACGGACCGTGTTCCAGTTCCCGTCGCCCGCCGCGATGACCGCGTCCAGTACCACGACGGACTCGCCGACCACTGACCGTTCGAGCCACGAATCCGTCAGACGCGTCGCCAATCGTCGCCGCACGTCCTTGGCGCCATCCAGATCGCCGGCGAGCCCCATACTGATCCCCCGCACCAGCGACGCGACGGCCGTGGGATCCTGCTCGGTGAGGCGACTTGGTCCCGGTTCGGTTCCCGCACCGACCGCCAACGCCATCCATTCGATTTCGGCGATCGCGAGGTCATCCGTCATCCACCGCCGTCGCTGTTCCTCCACGGTCTGCCGCACCGAGTCGGCGACGTCGAGGTAATCGCCGATCGCGGCCGCCCCAGCGGCGACCCGTCCGCGGAGCATGTCAAAGCGCGCCTCCCACGCTCCCCTGCCCGCCCGCTGGGCGGCATTGCGAGGCGTCCACGCGGCGAGTTGCTCCTGCGTCATCTGTTCCATGTCGTCGAAGCGCCCGTCGGCCGCTGCGAGCATCCCGCGGAATCCCGCGCGCCAACCGTCCGGCAGCTGGGGTATCAGGCTGTCGAGCTCTTGCAGCAAGCCGAGCTCCAGCGTCGCCTCACTCATGTTCCAGAGGTTGATGGCGCTGTGCCCGAACGGTGCCGGATCGCTTCGATATACCTCCAGCGCCTCCTCGGTCCGGCCGAGTTGTGCCAACACGACGCCGTAATTGCCGGACTGGTACCGTTCCCACAGTTGCCGCTGGAGCCCGAGCGACGCCGGAAGATCACCCTCTACGAAGAGGAGATTCGCCTCGGCCAGGAGCTGCTGCCTCTCGGTGAGCCGGTGCGGCAGTGCCAGCGCGTCCTCCGCCGCGGCGTGCGCGGAGTCTCGAGCACCGAAGTTCATGAACAGCGGTAGCATGGCGAGCCGGGCGGCCGCAAACTCCGGATCGATGGCGAGCGCTTCGCGATTGAGCTCGAGCGCCTGCCCCTGCTCCCCTCGCCGCAACGCCTCGGCGGCCTCGTACCACTTTCGATACGCATCGAAGGACGGGGTCATGACTTCCTGGAGCTCCCGGGTCGCACGCACGGCCGAGCGGCGTTCGCCGAGGCCCTCGCGAATCGCATGCACGGTGGCGTCGACCGTGGGGATCAGGTCGTCCTGCGTCTGCGCGATCGCCTGCTCCACCAGGATCACCGTTCCCGAATCCGCGTCGACGACCCGAAGGCCGACCGCATACGTGTTGCCGACGCGGTCGATCTGTCCGGTGACCACGGCGCGAATGGCCGACCGTATGGCCAACTCGCGAGCGACGGTCGCGTCGACCCGCGTGGTATCCGGTCGTTCCATCAGCGCCAGCCCTCGTCGGATGTCGTCGTCCGGAACACTCATCACCATCGACGACTGATCGAGTCCGTTCCGCACGAACTCGCGCGCCATCTGGCGCTCGGTGATGTCCGCCGACCCGTCGAAGGCCGCGACGAGCACCCAGTCGCGCTGCACGATCTCGAGGGTTTCGCCGCCACCGCCTCGACTTGCCACCCACCAACCGCCAAGTGCGGCGAGGAGAATCACCGCAACGGCCGCGAGGCCCGCCCCGGCGCGCCGCGGCCGTGCTGCAGCCGGGCGTACCATGCTCTCTCGATCGGCCGTTGTTTCGAGCGCCGCCCCGAACTCGGCGGCCGTCGTGTGCCGATCGGACGGCACTTTCGCCAGCGCCTGCGTGACCGCCTGCGCGATGCGCGGTGGCACCGCAGTACGGATGGTCTCGACGGACCGGGGATCGGTCGTCAGGTGCTGCCGCACGACACTCTCGACCGTGGGACCTGTGAACGGCGGCTGGCCGGCCAGCATCTCGTAGGTGACGCACGCCAGACTGTACACGTCGCTGCGTCCGTCGACCTCACTTTCACCCGCGGCCTGCTCAGGACTCATGTAGGTCGGCGTGCCGATGGCCATGCCCGCTTCCGTCAGCGTCGTCCCCGCGGCACTCCCAATCGCACGAGCGATCCCGAAGTCCGCCACCACGGCATGGCCCGATTCGAGCAGGATGTTCTCCGGCTTGATATCGCGATGCACGACGCCCTGGCTGTGCGCGTAGGCCAACGCATCGGCCACCTCACGACTGATCTTGAGCGCGTCGGGCACGGGCAGCTGCTTCTCCCGATCCAGGCGGTCCCGTAAGGACTCGCCTTCGGCGAGCGGCATCACGTAGTAGAACGCGTCGCCGGCCGTCCCGGAATCGTAGAGCGGGAGGATGTGCGGGTGCCTGAGCTTGGCGGCGATCTCGATCTCGCGCAGGAAACGGTCGGCGCCGAGCGTCTGCGCCACCTCCATCCGCAACACCTTGAGCGCGACCTTCCGGTTGTGCTTCAGGTCCTGGGCGAGGTAGACGGTGGCCATGCCGCCGGCCCCGAGCTCGCGCTCGATGGCATAGCGGTCGGCGAGGTCGGCGGCGAGGTGCGAGGGGATCTCCGACATCGGTCATAACATAGGACGCCGGGCATGCCCGAGCGAGGGGCGGAGGCACCAGACCTGGCAACCGGACATTGCCGCTCGGCCGGCCGCCCATACCTTTCCCGTCTGGAACCATGTTCCGGCTCTCCAAGTGGTATATGGACTGCGTCACCGAGGGTGGCGACGCGGCGGTCCTCTACTGGGCGTCGCTCGGCATGGGACCGGTGCGTGTCCGGTACGGGGCGACGCTCCTGCGATTCGCTGACGGCACCTCCGCCGAGTCCGTGACCCTTCGGCCGGGTCGCGCCCCCCGAGCGCACGATGACGACCTCCGTTGGGCCTGCGAGAGACTACGGGTGACAGGCGAGTGGCACCGTCGCACCCCCGCGATCGAGCGCACGCTCTTCGAGGATCGTGCGGGCACGGTTCAATGGCACTGCGTCATGCCACGCGCTGTCGCCTCCGTGCGCGTCGGAGCCCACACCGTCGAAGGATTGGGATACGCCGAGCACCTGACCATGACGCTCCCTCCGGCCCGGGTGCCCTGCGACGTCCTCCATTGGGGGCGGTACATCGCCGCGGACGACGATGTGGTCTGGATCGAATGGCGCGGCACCGCGCCACACACCTGGGCGTTCCGTCGCGGTACGGACCAGGCGTCGGCAACGGTCCAGGACGAGAGTGTCGAGTTCGCGGACGTGCGATTGCAGATCAGCGGTCGACGGGAACTCCGATCTGGCCGGCTGCGTCACACCGCACTCCGCCCGCTCCGCGTGTTGGTCGCCCTGCTGCCACGCTGGTCGCGTGCCATTGAAACCAAGTGGATCTCGTCGGGCGCGCTCACCGCACCGGAATCCTCCAGTACCGGGTGGATCATTCACGAGGTGGTACAATGGCCGTAAGCGACAATCGCCAAGTCGGGCCGTGGCTCTACGGCGCGCTGTTCGTCGTCATCGTGCCGATCCTGTTGGTCGCGTGGGCCCGGGCAACAGGACCCATCGTCCCCTTGCCCGCCCCGGGGTATCCGTGGGTGGGGTGGTGCCTCGGAGGGTTTGGACTGTTGTTGTTACTCCTCGGTATGGGCGCGCTGCGCACGTATGGGCGGGGCCTCCCGATGAATGCGTACCCCCCGTCCGTCTACGTCTCCGAGGGCGTGTATCGGTTCATCGCCCACCCGATCTACCTCGGATTCGTCCTGCTCTGGTTCGGGGGTGCGATCGTCACCGCGTCCGGGAGCGGCTTTTGGCTCGTTGCCCCCGCAGTGGCGCTCGGATGCGGCGCACTGGTGCTCGGGTACGAGCGGCACGACCTGCGCCGCCGCTTCGGCATACTGCCGCGACCGTTGTTGGCGCTCCCGCCTTCATCCGACGAACCGCCGAGCGGGTGGCATCGGCTCGCCGTTTTCGCACTGGTGCTCGTGCCGTGGGCCGCTGCCTACGAAGCGGTCTACCTGCTCGGCATCCCGCCGGATGCCGTCGAGGCGTACTTCGCGTTCGAACGCGGCTGGCCCGTCTTCGAATGGACCGAGATCGTCTACGGTAGTGTGTACGTCTTCGTGCCGGCCGCATTACTTCTTGCAACGACTAACTGCGCGCTGCGACGGTTTGCCGTCACCGGTCTCATCGCGACGGTCGTCGTGACGCTGATCTACCTGACCGTCCCCGTGACTGCTCCTCCCCGCCCATTCGACGCGCACACGTTCCTCGGCCGTGCGCTGCAGTTCGAGCGAACCATGTCGAACACGGTCGCCGCGTTTCCCGCGTTCCACGTGATCTGGAGCCTCATCGCTGCCGACGCGTGGGCATCGCGGTCGCGGACGGCCGGCACGCTGGCGTGGGCCTGGACCGGGCTCATTGCCGCAAGCTGCATCACGACTGGAATGCACGCGCTCCTGGATGTGGCCTTCGCGTTCGTGATCTTCGCGTTCCTCAGGGCGTACCGTGGCATCTGGGAGGGCATCCGCCACATCGCCGAAGTGGTCGCGAACTCGTGGCGGGAATGGCAGTTCGGCAAGGTACGCGTCCTCAATCACGGCGCGTACGCGGGATTGGCCGGTGCGGTGGGCTTCACCATCGCCGTGACGTTCGCCGGCCCGGATGTATTCTGGCAATTGGTCGTTGTTCACGTTGCCGGATTGCTCGGCGCGGGCCTTTGGGCGCAGACACTCGAAGGCTCGTCCAAGCTCTCGCGGCCCTTCGGGTACTACGGGTCGGTGATTGGGGCGGTCGCCGGTGCCATTGTCGCCGGGCTCGTCGGAGGGAACACGATGCTCCTGCTTGCGGCGATCGCACTCGAGGCACCGTGGATGCAGGCGATCGGCCGGGCGCGGTGCCTCGTGCAGGGGTGCTGTCACGGGTTCCAGACCACCGAACAAATCGGTATCCGCTACTGGCGCGATCGCTCGCGGGTGGTGACGCTGGCCGAACTCCGTGGGGTTCCACTCCATCCCACACCCGTGTACTCGATGCTGACCAACATCGTCACCGGCGTCCTACTCTTGCGCCTCTGGTCGCTCGGCGCGCCGCTGTCGATGATCGCGGGAGCGTATCTGATCCTGGGGGGTGTCGCGCGGTTCGTGGAGGAGTCCTACCGAGGGGAACCGCAGACGATGGTCTTTGGCGGACTCAGGATCTATCAGTGGTTGGCCATCATCTCATTCGCAGCCGGTGCGGTCCTCACGGCACTGCCGTCAGCCGCCGCATCCGGGCTCGCGCTATGGCTCGATACATCCGTACCTGTGGCAGCGGTGCTCTTCGGTGGTGCAGCCGGGTTCGCCATGGGCGTCGACTTCCCGCAGGCGACCGGCCGGTTCACGAGGCTTGCGCCGCCGGCTTGCGCCGCCATAGTCGGCAGCTCGGGAGACAGTAGCAGGTCGCGTCCAGCGACCACGATTCCGCGCCCGTAACGTCCGAAGGGCCGTGCCGTTCGTTGACAGCACGGCCCTTCGGAGCTAGCTTCCGTGCGACGCGCCAGTCATGCGCACGGTAAACTCACAGGGCTTTCCAGCGGGAAAGTGCCGCGATGGCACGCCCGCTCTTTTTATTTGTTGGCACTGCCC
>JBDHJO010000321.1:0-2211 GCA_039586875.1 Gemmatimonadota bacterium
CCGCTTTCAAGGCACCCAGTCATCGAATCTCCAGTCCAGGTCATCTCGTTCCTTGCCCCACTCTCCTACCCCATACTACGAGCCAGAAGCATGCCAGGGTTCCCCACCACAATTCCTAACCACGTCAAGTCCTTACACGGCAGAAGGTTCTGCGCTGCCCCCTGGAGCCTATCGGAGCATAGCAAGCGTTCCCGTTCCAGGGAAGTGTCTCCATTGGCGCACAATGCGCCATTTCGGCGGGTCGCCGTGCTCTCCGGCACCGCTCCTACTGGCCACGCGTGGCAGCCTCTCTTAGAATGCTCGGTGAATGGGACAGAACCTGACGCCGATGGATGGTCTCGCAGATGCGCGTGGCCGGACCATCGAGAGCCTGCGGGTGTCGGTCACGGACCGGTGCAACCTCCGATGCAGCTACTGTATGCCGGAAGAGCACTATGTGTGGTTGCCGCGCCCGTCGATCCTGCACTACGAGGAAGCAACTCGCCTGGTCGGCATCTTCGCGAGTCTGGGGGTCGGTCGCATCCGCCTCACCGGCGGCGAGCCTCTGCTGCGGCAAGACCTCTGCGACTTCATCCAGCTCCTCCGGGTGTGTGGGTCGGTCCGAGATCTCGCGATGACAACGAACGGGGTTCTGCTGGGGCGCGATGCCGCGTCGTTGAAGTCGGCCGGCCTCGATCGCCTGACGATCAGCCTCGACACGCTGCACGCGGATCGATTCCGGCGCATGACCGGCCGGGATCAGCTGGATGAGGTCATGCGGGGGATCCGGGCTGCTCGAGACGCCGGGTTCGTCGGGACGAAGCTCAACACGGTCGTCGTGCGCGGCACGAACGACGACGAGCTGGAGAGCCTGATCGAGTTTGGGCGCCGTGAAGCGCTCGAAGTCCGCTTCATCGAGTACATGGATGTCGGCGGTGCCACGCAGTGGTCGCGCGACCACGTCGTACCGCGCAGCGAGATCTTGGCACGGCTCGGCGCGCGATACGGGGAGCCAACGCCGATGCATGAGCCTTCGGATGCCCGCGCACCTGCGGATCGGTTCGCGCTTCCGGATGGAACGGTGTTCGGGGTGGTCGCTTCCACCACGGTGCCCTTCTGCGGGTCGTGTGGCCGTAGCCGTCTCACGGCCGATGGGCACTGGTTCACGTGCCTCTACCAGCCCGAGGGTGTGGATCTGAAGACGCCGCTGCGCGATGGTGCGTCCGATGCCGAGCTGCGGGCGATCATCGAATCCACATGGAGGGCGCGAACCGATCGAGGCGCCGAGGAACGCTTGGCACAGCTGACCCGTGGGCCGCTGTACCCTCCCGACACCCTGCGCGAGAATCCGCACCGCGAGATGCACACGCGAGGAGGCTGAGCAACGCCTGCCGCTCATCGCCGAGCCGAAAGGAAGGGGAGATGTTGAAACGCACGCTCGCCATCGGCATGCTGGCCATCGCTGGGTGTTCGTCGCAACCGCCGCCGGATTTCGCACCGGATCCCGCACTCGTGAACAGAATCAGCGAGCTGGAGATTCTCCCGTTCACGCAGATCGCCTGTCCAGGTCGGGTCCTTCGCGCCGACTATGCGGCGGTCCTCGATGACGGGACCCGAATCCCCTTCGCCCGCGAATACGACGACGATGCGCCACCCGCGCTCCACGTCGTCTTCCTCGATCGCTGGAGCCGTGAGGCCGAGAGCGACGGTGATGGGGACTGGGAACTCGCCCAGGATCCGTTGATCAGCGCGATGGACGGTTTCCACCTCAACGTGCGCTTGCGGCAGCGTCCCGATCTGCAGGCCGCAGTCGTCGTGGCACCCGAGTATTCGTGTCTCCCTCACACGTTTCGCTTTCTGGGGAGGAACGGTGCCAACCGCAATCCGGGAGGGCCGGGGCCGGACGTGTTAGTGCGGATTCGGGAGCTGTCATCGCCGTATTACGAGCGGCTGCTCGTGCTCGGCATCGAGGTGGGCGAGGCACCACCGTTCTTCGTCCTTCAGGATGCTGGTCGCGTTCCGCCGGCTGACTGGTTCGAGGTGGCGTCGATCGGCGGCCGTGGCGGGCGCGGGTTCGAGGGCGAGCCGGGCGGCCCGGGCGTGGACGGCCGTGACGGATGTCCCGGCGGTCGTGGGGGCACCGGAGGGACCGGTGGATCTGGTGCGCAAGGGGCCACGGGCGGCCCGGGCGGCCCGATCACGATCATTGTCGCCCAGGACATGCCGTATCTC
>JBDHJO010000322.1:0-3488 GCA_039586875.1 Gemmatimonadota bacterium
GCACGTCCGTGTGGCGCTCGCCGATCTCGCCGAGCGCATCGAACCGCAGGCACGCGTATTCGTTGTGCTCATCGGGCATGGAAGCACCACGGGGGGAACACCGAAACTCAATCTCCCCGGCCCCGACATCACCGCCGCGGAGATGGCCGCCGATCTCCGACCGTTCGCGACCCAGGAGGTCGTCGTCGTGAACCTCACGACGGCCAGCGGTGATTGGGTTGGCGTGTTGTCTGCCGAGCGCCGCATCGTGATCACGGCGACACGCTCCGGCACGGAGCGATACGAGAGCCGGTTTGGGGAGTACTTCATCACGGCCCTCACGAGCGAAGATGCAGACTCGGACAAGAACGACCGCGTGTCAGTACTGGAAGCCTTCGAGTATGCCCGGCACGAGGTGGCCCGGGCCTACGATCAGGAGAACCGGTTGCTGACCGAGCACGCACTGATCGACGACAACGGTGACGGAAAGGGCGTCCATGAGCCTGACTTGCCATCAGGTGACGGCGCGCGCGCACACAGTTGGTATCTCGCCGCCACGACGGCGGCTGTCCCCGTCACGGACGATCCGGCACTGTTGGCCCTCTACGAAGAGCGGCAACGCATCGAACTCGAGTTAACCGCGCTGCGCGCGCAGAAGGCCGCCATGGACTCGTTGGCCTACGAACAGGAACTCGAGGTACTGCTCTTGTCACTGGCGCGCACGAACCGGGACATCCGTGAGCGGGAAGGTCGGGACGAATCATGACGGGCCGCACGATAGTAATCGGCGTGCTCGCTCTACTGGTCGCCGGCGCACCGTCCGCATGGGGTCAGGCTGCCGAAGCACGCGCCGCGTACGTCGAGGGCCGTTACGAGGATGCAATCCGTGCCCTGCGTCGTGCCGACGCACCTGAGGACGTTCGACTGCTGATCCGGGCGTACGCCGCCGTCGGTCGCTACGACGACGCGTTGGAGGCGGCAGAACGCTACGAGGATCGCCATCCGACATCGGCGGAAGTTGCGAACGTCCGAGGCGAAGTCGCCAAGCACACCGGGGCACTCGACATCGCGGAGGCTGCGTTCCGGCGCGCCAGCGCGGCCGGTGCGCCCGACAGCGTGGGGGCACGTCTGAACCTCGCAATCCTCTGGCACGAGACTGGCCGTCGCGCGGAGGCGCGTGCGGCGTTCGAGGGGTTCGTGGGGTTCTACAACCGCAATCGGAACCTCAGTTCCGAGGAGATCGCCGCCGTTGCCACCGCCGTGGAGTACCTCGGCGCGGCGGATTCCCGTTTCTACCGGGACGCCATCCGCGCATACGACGAAGCGATCCGGGAAGACCCCGACAATCTCGAGGCGCTCGTGCAGGCGGGTGATCTGCTGCTCGAGAAGTACCAGGGTTCGGAGGCGCGCGAAGCATTCGAGACCGTGCTGGCGCGCAACTTGGGGCTCGCGCGACTGCGCCGCTTTGCCGGCTCGGGTGATGCAATGGAGATGGTCAACCGCGCACTCGACACCAACCCTCGACTGGTTGCCGCCCTCGTGTTTCGCGCGTCGCTCTACGTCGAGCTCGAGGCCTTTGCGTTGGCCGAACGCGACGTCGACCGAGCCATCGAGATCAACCTGGCCGCGCTCGACGCCCTCACCGTCCGGGCGGGGATCGCATTCCTTCAGGACGACTCCACCGGGTTCGAGGCGGCACGGCGTGAGGTGTTCGCGATCAACCCGCAGTACAGTGCGTTTTACACATCGCTCGCCGAGTTGGGGGTGCGGAACCGCCGATACGCCGAAGCGGTCGAACTGGCATCGCAAGCCGTCGGGATCGACTCGGCGTCGTGGGCAGGATTCCAGCTGCTCGGCATCAACCAGCTGCGGATCGGCGCTATGCGCGACGGGCGCGTCAACCTCGAGCGTGCCTTCGCCGGCAACCCCTATGACGTGTGGACCAAGAACACGCTCGACCTGCTCGACACGCTCGAGACGTACGAGGTGACGACGTCGGATCGTTTCGTCGTCGCCATCGACCGCAAGGAGTCGGCGCTGCTCGGCCCGTACATGGTCGCCGTGGCCGAGGAGGCATACGCGGCCATGGCGGCGACCTACGACTTCCGACCGACCACACCGGTGCGCATCGAGGTGTTTCCCGACCACCAGGACTTTTCGGTTCGGACCGTCGGCCTGGCCGGATTCGGAGCGCTTGGGGTGAGCTTCGGGCCGGTGGTGGCGATGGATTCCCCGTCGGCTCGGAGCCGTGGGGAGTTCCACTGGGCCTCGACGCTGTGGCACGAGATTGCGCACACGTTCCACCACGAATTGAGCGCGCACCGCGTCCCACGGTGGTTCACCGAAGGGCTGTCCGTATATGAGGAGCGCCGGGCCCGGCCCGGATGGGGTGATCGCCTGTCGCCCGCCTTCCTGCGGGCATTTCAGGAGGATCGCCTGCACCCCGTCAGCGAGCTCAACAACGGGTTCCTGCGACCGGACTATCCGGAGCAGTTGCTCCACTCCTACTACCAGGCCTCGTTGGTCTGCGATCTCATCGCGGAGCGCCACGGCCCGGAGGCGTTTCCTGCGATGCTGCGGGCCTACGCCGACGGATCGTCGACCGAGGAGGTCTTTCGGTCGGTGCTCGATGTGGACATTGATCGGTTCGACCGCGATTTCGAGGACTACCTGAAGACGCGCTTCTCCGGCCCGCTTGCCGCGCTGCGGGCCGCGGGTCCCGCGCGGGAGGGCGGTGGTCATGACCTGTCCGCCATCCGCGCGCGCGCCGACGCGCGTTTGGATGACTTCGCCGCTCAGCTGGCGGTCGGCGGCATGCTGGTCGAACAGGGACGGAGCGGCGAGGCCGAGCCGTACCTCGAGCGGGCGCGGCAGCTGTTCCCCGAGTACGCCGGACCGGGCAGCCCGTACGAGCTCCTCGCGCGGCTCTACCGCGAACGCGGCGACAACGCGGCAGCCGCGGCGATGCTGCGCGCACTCACGGAGCGGAATGCCGGTCACTTCAGCGCGTTGCTTCAGCTCGCCGAGCTCGAAGACGCCCTCGACCGACCCACGGCGGCGCTCCATGCGCTCGACCGTGCGATGATGGTGTATCCCATGGAGATCGAACCGCACCGACGCCTGGCTGCATTGGCCGAAGCCGAGGGACGATGGGATGTCGCGATTCGCGAGCGCCGAGCGGTGCTGGCGCTCGATCCGGTGGACCGCGCCGACGCGTTCTATCGGTTGGCCGGCGTTCTCTTTCGGGCGGACGATCTGGACGGCGCCCGCCGTGCCGTGCTTACGTCCCTCGACCTCGCTCCGAGTTTCGAGCCGGCCCAGGACCTCTTGCTGGAGATCCACGATGCTCGCGCACCTCGGTAGCCGCTGCGGACTCGTCGTCGCATCGGTTGCCCTGGCCCTGGCTGCGGCGCAGGGCACCGAGGCGCAGGAGCGAATGCGCGGATTCCAGCGGCGCGCCGCCCCTCAGGACGACGTGGACTTCACGATCCACAACGTCCCCTACGACG
>JBDHJO010000111.1:0-9502 GCA_039586875.1 Gemmatimonadota bacterium
GCAGTACCAGGCAGGCGTGGACTGCCGCCCGCGGGGTCGGGCGGCGCCCGCCTGCGGCGCACCTGCGGGTGGCTCTCACACGCGGATCGCGGAATCCGAATACGCTGGTTGGGTCTTCGGGCAGCAAGACTGTCCATGCCGGTCTGCAACAGTGAACCCCCGACAAGTTTTCTCGCGGATTCGGCCGGGCATCCCTATGTTGCCACTATGCCTGATCCCGCTGCACTGGTCGATCGCCTCGCCGCACTCTCCAGCCTCGAGGGCATCCCCCGTGAGGAACTGGAGTGGCTCGTCGCGCACGGCGAGTTCGAGGTGCACGACGCCGGCGCCATCCTGGCGCCCAAGGGCAAGCGGGTCACGAAGCTCTGGGTGATCCTCTCCGGTCGCATCGCGGTGGCCGTCGATCACGGTGCGGGGCCGCGGCGGGTGACCGAATGGCGCACCGGCGCGGTCATGGGCATGCTGCCGTACTCGCGCATGACCGGACCCCCGGGTGACAATCGGGCCGAATCGCGATCCGAATGTCTCGCAGTCCATGAAGAACACTTCCGCGAGATGGCGCACCGATGCGCGACGTTCACGGCGTACTGCGTGCACCACATGCTCGACCGCGCGCGCACCTTCAGTGCCAGCGAGTTGCAGGATGAGAAGATGGTGTCCCTGGGCAAGCTCGCGGCGGGCTTGGCGCACGAGATCAACAACCCGGCAGCCGCCACCGTGCGCGGCGCCAAGCAGCTGCTCGCCGGCCTGACGGCATCCGAGGCAGCGTCCCGGGCACTCGGGGCGGCCGGGTTCTCGGACAGCGTGCTGGAGGCGATCGAACACGCACGGACCGCGTGCCTGGCGACGCCGGCCGACGCGGTGCTATCGGCAGTGCAGCAGGCCGATCGCGAGGATGAGATCGCCGACTGGCTCCAGCGCCACGACATGGATCCCACGCTGGCGGATTCGCTGGCGGACACGGCTGTGACGATCGAGGCGCTCCAGGCACTGGCCGACCAGATGTCGGGCGACACGCTCGCTGCCGGCCTCCGGTGGATCGCGACGGGGTGCACCGTGCATTCCCTGGCGGTGGAGATCGAGCAGGCGGCCACCCGCATCGCCGAGCTCGTGGCGGCCGTCAAACGCTTCACGTACATGGACAACCTCGCCGGGCCCGAGCTGTTCGATCTGGAACCGGGGCTCCGCGACACGATCAAGGTGGTCGCGGCCAAGGCGCGGGCGAAGGGCGCCGCCGTCACCGTCGAGATGGACGACGATCTGCCGTTCGTGTACGGCACCGGCAGCGAGCTCAACCAGGTGTGGCTCAACCTCATCGACAACGCGCTGGACGCCATTCCGGAGTCGGGACACGTCGTCGTCAGCGCCACGCAGGAGCTGGACCGGGTGGTGGTGCGGGTGAGAGATGACGGCCCCGGGATCGCCGCGGACGTGCTGCCGCACATCTTCGATCCCTTCTTCACGACCAAGCCGCCCGGGTCCGGGACCGGGATGGGCCTGGAAATCGCCCGCCGGCTGGTCCGGCGGTATCAGGGGGACATCGGTGTCGATTCCCGGCCCGGCAGAACCGAGTTCTGTGTCCGGCTGGCAATCGAGCAGCCGGCGGTGCCCGCACCGCCGCCCCCGCACCCGAACCGAGGCGACACGTGACGACGGAAGCCAGAGCGCGACCGTACCTGTTGACGGTGGACGACGACCCGCATGTGTTGCGTGCCGTGAAGCGCGACCTGCGCGCCAAGTACGGCGAGGAGTACCGCGTCGCCGGGGCCGACTCGGGGAAGGCGGCCTTGGAACTGCTGGGAGAATGGAAGCGCCGCGGTGACGAGCCCGCGCTGTTCCTGGTCGATCAGCGCATGCCGCACATGACCGGGCTGGAGTTCCTGCAGGAGGCCATCACCCTCTTCCCCGATGCACGGCGCGTCCTGTTGACGGCCTACGCAGACACCGATGCCGCCATCACGGCGATCAACCGGGTGCAGGTCGACCATTACCTGTTGAAGCCGTGGGATCCACCCGAGGAGAAGCTCTACCCCGTCCTCGCGGACATACTCGACGAGTGGCAGTTCGCACACCAGCCGGCGTTCGACGGCATCCGGGTCGTCGGACACCAGTGGGCTCCGGATTCCCACCGGATCAAGGACTTCCTGACCAGCAACCACGTCCCGTACGCGTGGCTCGATGTCCTTGCGGACCAAGAGGCGCGCGACCTGCTGCTGACGGCGGAAGACCCCGCTGCACCCCTGCCCATGCTGTTCTTTCCCGACGGCACGTACCTGGCCAATCCGGCCAACCGAGACATTGCGGATCGCGTTGGCCTGCAGACCATCGCCGATCAGCCCCTGTACGACCTGCTGATCGTGGGTGCGGGGCCGGCCGGACTCGCGGCAGCCGTGTACGGCGCGTCGGAGGGACTGCGGACCCTCGTGGTCGAGCAGAAGGCGCCGGGCGGCCAGGCCGGGACGAGTTCCCGTATCGAGAACTACCTGGGATTCCCAACCGGGATCTCCGGCGGCGAACTGGCACACCGCGCCGTCATTCAGGCGCGGCGCTTCGGTGTGGAGATTCTGACCACGCGGAGCGTGGTGGCGTTGGCGGTGGACGGTCCCACCCGCGTCGTGACGCTGGAAGACGGGACCACCCTCCAGGGCCGAGCCGTGCTGATCGCAACAGGCGTATCCTACCGCGAACTCGCGGCGGAGGGCGTGCCGGCGCTGACCGGCGCGGGTGTCTACTACGGCGCGGCCCTCAGTGAAGGTGAATCGGTGCGCGACCAAGACGTCTACCTGGTGGGCGGCGCCAACTCCGCGGGGCAGGCGGCGATCTACTTCTCGCAGTACGCGAAGACGGTGACGATGCTGGTGCGCGGCACATCACTGGCCACGAGCATGTCGCAATACCTGATCGATCAGATCGACAGCGTGGCGAACATCCGGGTGTGGATGGAGACCGAAGTGCGCGAAGCCATCGGGACGGATCGGCTCACGCACCTCGTGGTGACCCGGGACAGCGGGGAGCGTCGTGAGCAGGTGGAAGCCGCTGCGCTCTTCATCTTCATCGGCGCCGAGCCCCGGACGGAGTGGCTCGGCGACGTGGTGGCCCGCGACAGCCATGGGTTCGTGGTGTCCGGTGCGGACGCCGTCGCGCGCGCCGCCGACCACGCCGGACGATCGCACCCGCGCCGCCGAACGACGGTCGCCGTGCGAAGGGGCTCGGGACGGGTCAGCGCCCCGAGTGCGACGGTGACACTCCGGATCCCTCGGATGTTGGAAACGAGCGTACCCGGCGTGTTCGTGGCGGGCGACGTGCGCGCGGGTTCGGTGAAACGCGTGGCATCGGCGGTCGGAGAGGGCTCGATGGCCGTGATGTACGTCCACCAATACCTGCAGGAGACCTAGCGGAACCAAGGCTGGCCCTGCCAGTTGGTGACGCACCGCGTTCCTGCCATAGACACCATCCTCGGTTTGCCGCGGGTTGCGAATCCGTCACCAATACAACAATTTATGACAACAAGATGAATTTATGATCTTTATAACCGCACCCACATGGTCCCCCCCCCGCGGAGGAGCGGATGAAACCCCTTCACTCGTTGATGCTACTCCCGGTCCTCGCTGCAGCGTGCTCCACCGATGCTGGCTGGAAGGTCGAGCCCGATCCGACGATCGTCGACTTCCCCGTCGCGGATGCCGCATCCGTCGACCAACAGCTCGTGGCGCCGCCGTTTCTTCCGGCGCACGAGCAGGTGGCCAGTGGCCCGCCCCGGATCGTGAACATCCGGCTCGAGATCGTCGAGCGGGAAGTGGAGATCGCCCCGGGGGTCTTCGTCTGGCAGATGGCGTTCAACAACAGCGTGCCCGGGCCCGTTCCGGTCGTGTTCCAATGGGACTGGGTCCACCTCACACTCGTGAACGGCACCAGTGACACCGTGGGGTTTCAGCAGACCGGCGGCGGCAACACGATGCTCCACAACGTCGACTTCCACGCGGCGACGGGCGCGCTCGGCGGTGGAGCACTGACCCAAGTCGCACCGGGGCAGGAAGTCGGTCTGCGGTGGCGCGCCGTGAAAGCCGGGCTCTTCGTGTATCACTGCGCGCCAGGGGGCATCATGGTGCCGTACCACGTCGTGACCGGCGGGAACGGTGCGATCCTCGTCCTGCCGCGGGAGGGACTGCGCGACGGCTTCGGTAATCCCGTGCGATACGACCGCGCGTTCTACTTCGGCGAGCAGGACTACTACATACCGATGAATGCCGACGGCACGTCAAGACGCTTCGCCAGTTTCACCGAGCAGATGGTGCCGATGCTCGAGGTGATGCGCGGGCTCATACCCACCCACATCGCGTTCAACGGGTCGTACGGTGCCCTGACCGAGGACGTCCGGCTCGAGGCCGAGGTCGGAGAGACGATCCTGATGCTCCATTCCCAGGCGAACAATACGTCGTATCCGCATCTCATCGGCGGGCACGGGGACTGGGTATGGCCCGACGGCAAGTTCAACAATCAACCCGATGAAGGCCTGGAGTCGTGGCACGTGGTCGCCGGTGGGACGGCGGCGGCGGTGCACACGTTCCAGCAGGACGGTGTGTACGCCTACCTGAACCACAACCTCATCAAGGCCTTCCTCTACGACGCGAAGGCGTTCATCCACGTGACCGGCGGGTGGGACGACGCGTTGATGACGCGGTCGTTTGACGCGCGGCCGATGTCTGGAAACTGAGGCACGACGGGTGGGGTGCGCGTCCCGCGCGCACGGGCGGCTCCGCATCCCACCCCTGAAGACTGACCGTCGGCAAGTGCATCGCCCAGCTCCCCCGCGAGCCGGCGGTGGCCTCCTTCGGACGCCGCCGACGCGCGGCGCCCGAACGGGAATCCTCCTATAGACAGGTCTGCTCCCGAGCCCTAACATCGCAGGTGAACTCGGCACGCGTGGGAGTGCGCTGACCGAATTACGGGATTGCACCCGGGGAGCCACCGCACGCGGCGATGCCGTCCGGCGGACACGCCGCGGTTGCGGCAGTCCCACGGATTTGAGGGCCTCTGCATGAAGACGCTCGGCTCACATCTCGCCGCGCTGGTCACGAGCCGTGGCAAGCTGCGTCGGCAGCTCGCGCCGTTCGTGAGCTACGTCGCCCTGCTCGTCGCGGTCGTCCTGCTCTACGGCTGGTTGTTCCACGTGATCATGGCCTGGGAGGGCCAGGAGCACTCGTGGTTCACCGGAGTCTATTGGGCACTCACCGTAATGAGCACGCTCGGCTTCGGTGACATCACGTTCGAGACCGATCTGGGGCGCGTGTTCAGCTCCGTCGTGCTGCTGACCGGCGTTGTGCTGCTCCTCATCATCCTCCCGTTCCTGTTCATCCGATTCGTGTACGCCCCGTGGCTCGAACAGCAGGGCCGCGGGCGCCTCCGGGCGCTCCGGTCCGTGCCGGGGGATGTCGAGGGTCACGTCCTGATCTGCGCCAACGATGCCATCGCCCGCGGGCTGCTCCGCCGGCTCGAACTCGCGGCCGTACCGGCGTACGTGATCGAGCCCGATGCCGAGCGCGCGTTGCGCATGCAGGATGCGGGCATGTCGGTCGTGACCGGTGAGGTCGACGCCGTCGAAACCTACCGGTCCGCCGGTGCGGCGCGGGCACGCCTCGTCGTGGCGAACGACTCGGACACCGTCAACTCCAACATCGTCCTCACGTTGCGCGAGCTGTCCGCCTCCCTGCCCGTTGTCGCCGTGGTGGAGGCGTGGGATTCCGTCGATGTCCTGGAACTGAGCGGGGCGACGCACGTGCTGCCCCTCAAGCAACGGCTCGGCGAGCATCTGGCCAATAGGGTGAGTGCGGGGACGGCGCACGCCAACATGATCGGCGAGTTTCACGGGCTCCAGCTGGTCGAGTTCCCGGTGCACAACACGCCGCTCCAGGGCCGTACCATCCGCGAAACGCGGCTGCGCGAGTTCACCGGCGTTACCATCGTCGGGGTGTGGGACCATGGACGGTTCCAGCCGGCCCTGCCGGACTATGCGCTGTCGTCCCTCAGCGTACCGGTCGCGGTCGGCACACCCGAACAGATCGCAGAGCTGAACGATGTGCTCGTGATCTACGACGCCAACCCGAATCCGGTGCTCATCATTGGTGGCGGGAAGGTGGGACGGTCGGCGGCTCACGCCCTCAAGCGGCGGGACATCCCGGTGCATGTAGTGGAACGGAATCCGGGACTCGAAGCGAAGATTGCCGGTATTCCCGACCGATTGTTCCTCGGCGATGCCGCCGACCGGCAAGTCCTCGACGAGGCGGGCGTCACCGAGGCGCCGTCCATTCTGCTCACGACACACGACGATGCGATGAACGTGTACCTGACCGTGTACTGCCGGCGGCTCAATCCCGACGCGCGCATCCTCACCCGAGTCACGCACGAGCGCAACGTTGAGGCCATCCAGCGCGCCGGCGCCGACTTCGTGTTGAGCTACGCCTCCTTCGGGGTGCAGACGGTGTTCTCGATCGTGCAGGGACGGGAGTTCGTCATGTTGGGCGAGGGTGTCGACCTCTTCTACGTGCCGCTCCCGCCGTCGCTCGCGAATACGACACTCGCCGCGGCGGACATCGGCGCGCGCACGGGTTTGAGCGTGATCGGCGTCCAGCGCGACGGGCAGGTCATGACGGATCTGCCGCCAGACCAGCGGCTCCTGCGGGGCTCGATGCTCGTCGCGCTCGGGAGCGCGGAGCAACGGGAACGCTTCAGCGCCGTCTACGACTGACCGGCCGCGCCGGTCCGCAGCCCGACAGGAGCACATCACGGGTCTTCGACGGATCGCATCGTCGATCGCACGTTGATCAGTGCGATGTCAACGCAGAAACTCGAAATCCCGCCGTCCCGACGAAGGTGCGCCCGACCGTACCCCGTATCGCTACGGCGTGATTCGCCGCACCTCCTGCCCGTCGGCGTCGAAGAACGTGATGCTGGCCTGCCCGAGGCTGTCGACCTCAAGGCGAAGACGCGTCTTCCCGTCTGGGTCGGCGAGCGTCACCAATGATGCTCCGGCAAGGCTGCGACCGGCGAACAGGCGTCGTGACGACAGCTCCCGGCGCGGAATCTGAGGCAGGACGTGTTGTCGCAGCGAGTCGCGCTCCTCCGCCGTCTCGGCCGTCTCAAACGCCCGGTAGAAGTCCTTGACGCGATCCGTCAACGTGTCCGGGCGTTCCTGGATCGTGAGTCCCTGGCGCTTCCGCGCCCCGGACTGACCGTACTCCAAGGCGACGATCTGGTCGTTTTCATACTGATCGAACGTGAGAATCGCCCCCGCCTGAATGTTCCCCAAAGAATCGCGTGTTCCTCGGTAGACCAACCCACCCGCCTCATTGCCGTCCTCGTTGATGAACAGCAGCCCGGCAAGCGCTGCTCGACGCGGCGGGAAGCCGCCAGCCAGGATGACGCGCGTGTTGCCGTCATCGTCCACCACGTTGATCCGCTTCACGGTGATTTCGTCGAAGCGATCCTGCGGGCGGCCTTCGGTGAACGCGGCGACGGTGAACAAGAGCAGCAGGAATGTGGATCCGACGGTGTAGAGTCTGGAAAACGACACGATGATCTCCTCTGAGGGGACGCGCCGAATATGCACCGGCAAGTGCGGGAAGGACAGCACGTGGTCGATACGGGGGAGACGTGGAGGACGCCGCGGATGCGGTGCCACGTGCCGACTCCCGCAACGCAGGCCTTGCTCGCAGGGCGCGGGAGAAGCGTGTCGCGCTTACCCGGCAGGTGAGCGCGTCGATGCCTGCAGCGAGGTCACGGCCAGAGTATCCACGTGACGACGGCAGCTGCCGGAGCAAGCGTCACGGTGAGCAGCCAATGCCGCCGGGTGTGCCGCTCGAGTTGCTCGACGGAGGTGTAGCTGCCGCCGTATTCCATGAGCGGATACAGGAACAGGTGCCACGAGAAGCGCCACCCCAAGAGCACGGCGGTCGCCATCGCCGGATACACGGTCCACGTCCATCCGGTGCTGAGGCGAAGCCGGAGCAGGACGGCGCCCAGGAGCAAAAGGGCAACCGGGGAGCCGAATCGTGGAATGCCTCCGTGGCCATTGGGCATGACGAATTCTACTCAACGGACGGCGAGGCCCGGTAATCCGGGGGCGGCGAGTGTGCGGATGCCGGGTCCGCCATGCACGAGCCCGCCGGCAATCTGGTGCAGGCCGATTGACCTCGGCATGTCGGCCGCGCACTCTCCAAGAGCGCCGGGCCCGCTCCGGGGTGCCCGTGACGATCGCCAGCGAGGTCCGAGGATGCGAACACACCGACTCTTCCCGCAACGCGTCGTCCTCATCTGCGTGCTCGGCGGTGCCTGTACGTCCGGGGAGCCGTCCTCCGAGACCGCCGCTGCGCTCGTCGATCCCCACCTCGAGTACACCGCGTACGACCCGTCCCCATCCGACCGCGTGATCTCGCGCACCGCCTATCGCGACAAGCTGCACGGCTTCTGGCTCGCGCAGTGCATCGCCAACTGGACCGGGCTCGTCACCGAGATGGACAAGGTGGGCAACGTCGGGGAGATCCGGACCGGCCCCTTCTACACGCGGGAGGCGTGGGGCACGCCCGACCTGCCGAGCATCTGGGCCGACGAACCGAGCGACCTCTCGCCGACCATCGACTTCGTCTTCGAAGACCCAGGCGCGGTCTGGGGGGCGGACGACGATACCGACATCGAGTACATGTATCAGCACCTCCTGTACACGAACCGCGTGAGTGTCCTCTCCGGCGAGCAGATCCGCGACGGGTGGCTCACCCACATTCGCGCGGAGGAAGAGAACTTCCTGTGGGTGTCGAACCAGCGGGCGTTCGATCTGATGCGCGAGGGGGTGGTCCCGCCGGCGACCAGCGATCCGGTGCAGAACCCCGAGTACGAGATGATCGACGCGCAACTCACCACGGAGATCTTCGGCCTCTTCGCGCCCGCACGCCCGGACATCGCACTCAGGATGGCGCACCTGCCGATCCGGACCACCGCGCGCGAGGACGCGGCCCGAATCGCCGAGTTCTACGTCACCATGTATGCCCTGGCCGCGCGCGCCGACACGAGTGCATCGCTCAAGGACCAATTACAGTGGATGGCGGACTCCGCGCGGGCCGCACTTCCGGCCGGATCCTATCCGGCCGGCATGTACGACTTCGTGCAACGCCGCTACCGGGATGGTGTCCCGTGGGAGCAGACGCGGGACGAGGTGTACCAGCGCTATCAGGTCGACCAGGCCGACGGGTACGACATCACGTCGCGCGGTCTGTACTGCAACGGCTGCTTTGCGGCGGGAACTTCGCCGCCAGTATCGTGAGCCTGCTGTACGGTGAGGGCGACCTCGTCGAGACGATCAAGATCGGCGCGTTGACCGGGTGGGATGCCGACAACCCCACCGCCACGTGGGGCGGGCTGATCGGTTTCATGCTCGGGAAGGCCGGCGTGGAACGCGCGTTCGGCCGGTCCTTCGCCGATCGCTTCGACATCCACCGCACACGGCAGCACT
>JBDHJO010000323.1:0-4167 GCA_039586875.1 Gemmatimonadota bacterium
AGCGAGGAGCAGTCCATCCCCAACTCGGGATAACTGCACTTGCTGTTCGAAAGCACGGGGTCCTGGATCGCCGCAGAGTTATCCCACGCGACCAGTCCCAGGTACGGAAAGATGTTCCATCTCCCCTTGCGCTCCTGGGCGTCCAAGGTCTGCGGCATCAGCAACGCCGCAATGACCAAGGCCGTGCTCCCTATACGCACTAGGTTTCGCATCTTTGGGCTCCCTTGGTTACGGCAGCCCGGCAAGCCGGGCTGCCGTCGTTCCATCTAACCGCCGCGACTAGCTCCCCGAGTCGAAGGAGAGAGTGAAGACCTGGATGTTATCCAGCTCTCCCCAACCCTGGTACGCGTAGTCGAACAGCAAGCGGGTTCCGCCGAGCGGAATGGCCACACCGAGGCCACCCGTCAGGCCGTGCCCAAAATCGCGGAAGCCCGTGTTCGCTTCGTTCATCCAGAACTTACCGCCCCGGACGAAGAACAGCTGCCGGAACGAATACTCCATCCCGAGGCGTCCCATCACCGCCGTGTCGATTCCGTCCGCCACGTCGGTCAGGAGCAGCAGGTTATGGTCGGCGTTCGGTGTTAGGAGAGCCTCTGGACTACCTACCATGTCCCACATCACGCTGAACGTGAAGATCGTGGGCATCTCCCAGTCCCGTACGTCGAACTTCGTCGCTACCAACCTCTCAGTCGGGAATACCTCGTTGGCCGCTGTGACCGTGCTCCGCAAGAGCGGTCCGGTGTACGCGCCCGACGATCCAATGTTGAGCAGACTCGCGGCAATCGTCGTGCCCAGCAGGCCGGTGCGGAACTGAATGCCCGCATCGCCGCCGAAGAAGTTCGCGTTCGCATCGTTGATACCGCTGCGCGCGTACTTCAGCGTAATACCGACGTTCAGACGGTCGGTGATCTGCCGTGCATACGAGCCACCGATCATCAGGTCGCTCCACTCGAACGTTTCACCGAACTGTGGGTCACCGCCCTCGGGATACGCCTCTGTGGTGCGGACCATTTCGCCGCTCGAGAAGCTGGTTATCTGGAAGCCCCAAGCACCCTCGCCCGACGGAACGGTCACACCGCCGTAGATGTGCTGCAACCCGAAGTCACCGTACATGTCGTTGTAGCTGACCATCGCGGTGAACCTCGGATCCTTGGCAATGCCCGCCGGGTTCCAGTAGAGGGCCTCGGCGCCATCGACTAGGGCTACGCCGCTGTTGCCCATGGCCATCAAACGGGCGCCCACGCCGATCTCCATGAAGTTGGCACCTCGGGTACCTACCCGGGTGTTCGATTCGCCTGGCTCAGGCAGCAGCTGCGTGCCACTCTGGGCGGCCAGCGGGCCGGCCGTGGCCAGGACGAATAGCACTCCTGTCAGTAAACTGATTCGTCTCCGTGTCATCGCTTCTGCTCCCCTATTTAATCAGGACGAATTTGCCCCGCGCCTGCCCAATGTCACTTCCATCCGTGTTCCGGGCCGTCACGACGAACAGATACAGACCGGCCGCCATGTCGTTACCCTCTCGGGCGGATCAGCTGGACGAACTGTCCCGATACCGTGTAGATCCGCAGAACACCTCTGGGCGGCATGTGAGTGAAGATCGCCCTGGGAGTCCCGCCCGACGTCGCATACTGCGAGAACACGACGTACGGGTTCGGCACGAACTTGATCGAGTCCATTGATGCCAGGATCGACGCATTGTCCGTACCTTCGTTGACGTCCGCTCCCGTGGCCGCGCTTGCCAGGTTGAACGAGTAATCCGTCGCTGCCGTGATCGTCTGGAAGTAGTTGAAGAACAGACTCTGGTCGGGCCCGTTCTCCGTGTAACCCGTCGCCCCTCGCGACTGCAGGTTCACCGGGTTACAGCTCGTCCTCAGCCACAGCGTCGAGCTGCAGGCGATGATCCCGTTGTTGGCGATCACCGTGAAGTCCGGAGCCGTACCCTCGACCAGCAACAGGCCGTCACCCGGAATCCACTCGCCCGTCCCGATATCGACCCACATCGTGTCGAGGCCAGAACCGACCAGCAGCTGCGTCTGCTTCTGCGCGTCCGTTATCACCACCGTCACCGGCGTCCCTGTATCGTCCGCCGTGATGTTGTCGATCGTGAACGGCACCTGCACTTCCAGCAGCGCCTCCGCCGGCAGACCCACAAACGACGCAATATCCGGATCCGTCGATGTCGCTACCGACGTGCGGTTCTGCAGCGACGTCGTGATCATCGACTTCGTACCCGTCGGATTCGTGAAGTCCAGCATATACGGCGACGAAGGTCCAAACGCTGCGTCCAGCCAGTTCACCCGGTAGCGGCCTTCCATCGCTATGCCGCCCGACAGGCTCGGCTGCCACAGCACCGCCGGCTCCACCAGCGGCCCGATCGGCTCGTCGTTCGCGTCCGTGTAGGACTGCGAACCGAACGTGCCGCCCAGCGAGTTGTCGACTAAGTAGGTGAACTGTGGATAGTTCGGCAGACCGAAGTACGAGCCCGGTACCGTCTGATCGCCGCTCAATACGTCACTGACGACCAGCGGTGTATCGTTGAAGTCCACCAGCACCGAGATCGGTGCGAAAGTACCGTACGTATACGTCCGCGTCCGCGTCGTGCCCACGATCACGTCGGTGAACGGCGCATCGCTCAGCGCCACCTGACCCGCTACCGTGAACGTCTCGGTCGGACTTCCGATCGGCCCCACACGAACCACTGTGTTCGTAATGACACCTTCCACGGCGGTCTCCACCACCTCGACTTCGTCGTCGAACAGCAGCCGGTAGTCACCGTCCGCCACGTTCGACGAGGCCGCCGTCACGTTCATCCGCCCGAACGGCACGTAGTCCGGCGACTCGAGTAATAGCGTCACCGAGGCACCCTCTGAGCCCGACTGATTGGCGATCGGTATGTACTCGTCGATCACCGAGCCCTGGTCCGTCGCCCGCGGGATCACCGGTAGAATCTTCGGAATATCGACCGTCTCCACACGACAGTTCTGCGTGCAGAGCCACTCACCCGTTCCCGGGTCCTGCACAATGGCATCACCGTTCTGCACGCCCAGGACCAGGCCCCGCGTCTCGGCGACCAGCGAATAGAACCAGGACCGGCCACCGAATACCGCGTTATCCGTGAAACCGTTCGTGAAGTTGCCGTCATCGTCAGCCTCGAACGTCTGGTACGGGAGCCAGCCGATATCGGCGAATTTGCTCCCCGGCCCCGTCGCCGGGTCGTCATTGCAGTCGCCGTCGTCGGTGAAGCCACCACCGCCGTCGCACGACTTGAAGACGTAGAGGAACTCGACGTTGTTGTCGACCAGCCAGGTCAGCGTATCGACCAGCACCGGGTTCAGCAGACGCAGTCGACCGGCCGGCGAGTTGTCCGGCGCCGTCACCAGGGTAGTCACCAGGTTGGCGATGAACGCGTCACGCCAGTCCGCCGTCGTGTTGTCCCAGATCATCCCGATCGACGCCTCCGGTTGCGCGACCGGATCCGGGCCGGCTTGCGCACCGCCCTGCTCGATGTTCACCGACACGATGTTCGGCGCCGGAGCGATCTGGTTCTCCAGCATCGCCAGATCGGTCGCCATGTTGATCGTGAAGATGAACTGGTAGGTCTCGCCAGCTGCCATTCTGATCGGGCCAACGCCGGTCACCGCGCCGGTGTTCGCGTACACGTTGCCAAAACCGCCGGGCAGCGTGTCGCTCCAGGTGACCGAACAGTTCTTCGAGATGCCGAGGAACGGGTCAAACTGACCGGCCGAGTTGTCCGTGCAGTCGTCCCACGCCAGCTCGTCATCGTTCCCATCACCGTCCCAGTCCCAGTTGCCCGGCGTCCAGCGGTTGAAGTCCAGCTGGTTGACGTCCGGGTATTCCTCCCAACGCCAGGTGTCCCACTGCACGTGCTGTGAGATATCAGCGATGTTACGATCGCCCTGAACGTCGGATGCGACAGACGCGATCATTCCGTACTGGCGCTGCTCGTAGTCGGACGCATCTGCGGTACTCCCGGGCGCGCTCCACGTGACCGCGCTGCAACCGTGGAAGCCGCACATGTGGCCGTGACTGAAGGTGATCGTGTCGTCCCAGGTCTCCGGATCGCCCAGCCCGAAGAACGCGCTGGTCGGATCGGTCAACAGCTTGTTCCGCACGTCACCGATCGGAGACTTCAGCACCTGGATCGCG
>JBDHJO010000112.1:0-11240 GCA_039586875.1 Gemmatimonadota bacterium
TGGACCATCCATCTCCACGAAAATCCGAGACTCTTTCACACCCAGCGCCCGAAACCCGGGGATTTCGTCCTGAGCTTCGAGGTCGCGCCGACCGAAGGACCGGCCGTTGAGTTCCTGACCTTCCTCGTCACCGACGTGCGCAAGGACGGGGCGACGGTGCTGCTGCAGTGGGGCACGACCGTGATCCCGCTCGACGTGCGCGTCCGCCCGAGCCTCAGAATTGTCGAACTCGATGAGGAGGAGATGGCCCCGTACGTCGGGGTCTATCAGATGACGATGAACAGCGAGGAAGGGCCGCGGGAGGTCGAGATCGAGATCGCGGGCGTCGACGGGCGCCTGCTGGGCAAGTGGGGCGGCGCTGATGAGTTCGGGTTCGAGCTGCTCACCACCGGCTCCGCGCACCGCTTTGGCCTCGCGTTCCTTCGCGATGGCGAGATCGCCGATATCGAAGAGGTGGCCTGGACCTTCGACATCGATGCCGAAGGGCGGGCGACGGGGTTCACCGTGCCCGGAATCGGCGACGCGATCTGGCTCAGCGGCGTGCGCAAGTAACCGGCGCCAGCGGTGAATGCCGAGCCCCCGCGGCGCACCTGCGCTGCGGGGGCTTCTCGTTCGCACGAATGCGAGCTCAGCCCAAGACCGTCTGGAAGCTCCGCTTGAGCAGCGATTGAAAATGATGCACGGCGGTCTCCATCTCGGCTGAGAATCGGCCGCGGTCGAAGATGCCCGAGCCCAATCCCTCGTGCACCCGTTCGCAGATCTCGATGTCCTCCGCCTGCACGTGGTTTGAGAAGGCGAGATCCTCCGCGATCACCGTCCGCGCCCTCTCGGAGGCGAGATCCGCATAGTAATACCGAAAGACGATCCGGCAGCGATCGGGGCCGTCCGGGAGCACGACGTTCGTTTGTAGCCGACCGGGGAGGATGTTCAGCATGCAGTTCGGGTACAGAAAGAAGTAGAGCGCCTCGCCGCGTGAGACGCCGTAGGGCGTCTCGGCTCCCGACAGCGGCCCAACCTGCAGCGAGTACCAGTCGGCAATCTCGGTGCGATAGGCCTGGAAGTCGTACAGGCTGCACAGTCCGGGGTGCACGTGCGGGACGTGATACCCTTCCAGGTAGTTGTCGACGTACACCTTCCAGTTGCAGTTCGCGGTGTAGTCTACGCGGCTCGAGAACTGCAAATCATCCAGTCGTGTGGGTGCCAAGCGTTCGTCGATCCCGCGAACGAACGCATCGTGGGGAGGCGGGGCGGTGTCGAGGTGCACGAACAACAGGCCTTGCCACTCGGCGACGCGCACCGGGACGAGCCCATAATCCTCCTTGTCGAACAGTTCGGTGCGGTTGAAGTGCGGCACGCCGCGCAGCCGGCCGTCGAGTCGGTACGTCCATCCGTGATACCGGCACTTGAGCACGGACGCGTGTCCGTCTTTCAACGCGAGTGGTCCCCCGCGGTGCCGGCACACGTTGTAGAACGCGTGGACCCCGCCGTCGCCGGCGCGCACGACCACGATCGGCTTCCCGGCCACTTCTGCGGTGATGTGGTCGCCCATTGCGGGAAGCTGGGACACGTGGCCCACGAGTTGCCAAGTCCGGGCGAACACGGTGTCCGACTCGAGCGAGGCAAACGCCGGGTCTCGGTACCATCGGGCGGGGATGGTGTGCGCGCGTTCGACCGGCTGGACCTCGAGGTCGGTCGGATCGATGCTGGGGTAGGGGGATCCCGATACCCTTCGCTCGGGGTGGTCTCGTTGCATGGACGGATGGTCGAGCACCAGGGGCGGGTACGCAAGGGGTGCGGAGCGCCTGTCCCCGGGCGGGTTCCAGCAGTCTGCTGGTTGCGGGGTGGCACCAACTTTGTATATTAGCGATAACAACATGATGTTATCGCTAATAAGACTCTAGGGATTCGTACGCGGAGGATGTGATGGGAAGGGTGATGGCGGGACGATGGCTCCTGGTAACGCTGATCGCGCTGGGGGGCGGCGCGCGGTTCGCCCGGGCCCAAGACCTCCCAACCGTGAAGTTCGGTGGTGAACTCCGGCTTCGCGGGGAGTGGGACGGGCGGACCGTCGACGTCGGTGACGACGCGGCGGTCCTTTCGCGTGTGCGGCTCGGTGTGCGGGCCGACATCGACACGTGGCTCGGTGCCTTCGTGCAACTTCAGGATGCGCGGGCCTGGGGGACGGCGACGAACACGCTCACCGATGCGAGCGCCGACTTCCTCGACATGCACCAGGGGTACGCCGACATCGGGACCTCGCGCATCAAGGGGCGGCTTGGCCGTCAGGAAATGAACCTGGGCGACCAGCGGTTGGTGGGTGCCGTTGCGTGGACCAACACCGGCCATGAGTATCGCCGAGCGAGACGAACTCCTGCCGGTGGGCCTGAATCCTCAGCTCAACCAAGGCATCGACGACGACGGATGGCTCATCGGAGGATTCGTGTCGACCAAGGCTGGTGCGTCGACGTTCGAGCTGACGGGGCTGGTCGATCGAAAGGCCCTGACCGATGCGATGTACACGGTCAACCTGCGAGCACACGGTGGGGCAGGGCCCATGACGTACGACGCCGCCGGGGCGTATCAGTTCGGGCCCGACCGCGGGGCCTTCCTTGCGACGGCCAAGCTGGGCGTGGCGTTCGCCAAGGGGAGCGTGGCGGCCCAGGTCGACTACCTCTCCGGTGACGACGACCCCGCCGACGCAGACCTCAAGGCCTTCAATACCCTGTACGCCACGAACCACAAGTTCTACGGCTACATGGACTACTTCCTCGCCATTCCCGAGCAGCTCGATGAAGCCGGGCTGATCGATGCCGTGGTGCGGGGGTCACTGTCGCTTCCGAAGGGCACGACCGTACGGCTCGACCTCCACCGGTTCTCCCTCGCGAAGGAGCGCGGCGGTTCGAAGGCGCTCGGGACGGAGCTGGATGTGGTGGGGTCGTGGAAGCTGCACACGCTCGCGGCCCTCGAGCTGGGCGGGGGACTCTTCCTGCCGGAGGATCTGGCAACGACGCTACTGCCTGCTTTCGCCAACGGCGACGAGCCGGCCTATTGGGGCTACGCGCAGCTCGTTGTGCGCTGGCCATGAGGCGGTCGAGGGCGCAAGTTGTCGTATCGGCGAGCATGCGAATCGATCAACGAGGGTGAGTCAGGTGAGCACGGCAGACGAGCAGCAGCGCGAAGATGCACACGGCGACGGTGACGACCGCAGGGGATTCCTGCGCAACGCGTCCCGCGCCGCGATGGCCGCGGGGCTGGTAGGTGGATACGGCGGATTCGTTGCCATCGCCGGCCGGTATCTCTACCCGGCGAAGACGGGCGAAGTGCTGTGGCAGTTCGTGAGTGAGATCGATGCCATCGACGTCGGTGAGGCGATGCGGTACCAAGGCCCGTCCGGCGAAACCATCAACATCACCCGCCGTGCACGGAACGGCACCGCCGACGATTTCATCGCGCTCTCCAGCACCTGTCCCCATCTCGGATGTCAGGTACGGTGGGAGCAGCAGAACAACCGGTTCTTCTGCCCCTGTCACAACGGTGTCTTCGACCCGTCGGGCACGGCCACCGGCGGTCCCCCCGGAGAAGCGGGGCAGTCACTGCCGCAGTACGAGCTCAAGGTGGAAGGCGGCACGCTGCACATCGCCGTTCCCCCGCCGCGGTTCACCACAAGCATCGAGCCGGGCGTGGTGAATGAAGACGACGGCCCGTGCGGTCCCGGTCACGATCCGTGTCTCGCCAAGCGTCCCGCCGGAGGGCCGAATGCGAGTGCCTAAGTCGGAAGAACGACGGAGCCGGCTGGAGGCGCCGTGACGGCGATTGGGCGGTGGTTGGGTGATCGGCTCCCCGTGTCGGGGCAACAATTCCGCGAGCTCACCAACGAGCCGGTACCGTATCACTTGAAGCGATGGTGGTTCGCGCTCGGCGGCACGCCGGCCTACCTGTTCATCGTGCAGATCTTCACGGGCATCCTCCTCGCGTTCTACTACGAGTCGTCACCGAGCACCGCCTACCAGTCCGTCCGCTTCATCACCGAGGAGGTCGCGTTCGGCTGGTATATCCGGAGCATTCACAAGTGGGCGGCCACGCTGATGATCGTTGCGGTGATTATGCACCAGATCCGGGTGTACTTCACCGGCGCCTACCGCAAGCCGCGTGAGATCAACTGGATCGTCGGCATGTGTCTGTTGTTCTGCACGTTGATGACCGGGTTCACCGGATACAGCCTGGTGTACGAACAGCTCAGCTTTTGGGGAGCGACGGTCGGTGCGAACATCACCGACACCGTGCCGGTGATCGGCGGATTCCTCAAGCGCATGATGTTGGCAGGCGATGCGTACAACCAATCCACACTGTCTCGGTTCTTCATCCTGCACGCCGCCGTCCTGCCGGTGACGATCATCATGCTCCTGGTCGTGCACATCACCATCATTCGGCTACAAGGTGTGACGGAATTCCGGTTCCGGGACGAAGAGGAAGGGGCGCCGAAGACCTTCAATTTCTTTCCGGACCATCTGTACACCGAGGTCATCATCGGGTTGGTGCTGATGGTGCTCCTGAGCGCGCTCGCAACGATACTCCCCGCGACGCTCGGGCCCGAGGCCAATCCACTGCAGACGCCGGACGTCATCAAGCCGGAGTGGTTCTTCTACGTCGCGTTCCGCTGGCTGAAGCTGTTCAGCGGAACGGCGGCGGTGCTGAGCATGGGCTTCATCGTGTTCGTGATGTTCGCGTGGCCGTTCATCGACGCGTGGATCCGGAAGAACACGAAGTACCAGGAAGCGAGCGTGTGGGTGGGGATCGCCGGAGTGATCACCATCGTCCTCATGACTGTGTGGGAAGCCGTCGTCAAACACTGATCGTCTCTGGGGCACACGCCGGTGTGCCGCGAGGTATTGCATGACTCTGGAAACCAAGCGCTACGTCATCGCCGCAATGGGTGGACTGTTCCTCGTCTCGCTCGTGCTCGTGCAATGGATGGAGACGGCCCGCAAGGCCGAAGAGGCGGGACTCCGACCCCACAGCGTGTCCGTGCCCGCAGAGTCACGGGAGTGCGTGGAGTGCCACGCGGAGGAGAACCCGGGCATCATCGCCCACTGGGAAGGCAGCACGCATGCGGAGAAGGGGGTCGGATGCCTCGAGTGTCACACGGCAGCCGAGGAGGATGCGGACAGCTATCTCCACCACGGTGAGCAGATCGCCACCATTGTGACGCCGCGTGACTGTGCCCGGTGTCACGATCACGAACAGGCCGAATTCGCGCAGAGTCACCACGCCGCGGCCGGCAATATTCTGGCATCCCTCGACAACTTCCTCGCGGAGACCGTCGAAGGGGCGCGGATGGACTTCAATCCGCATTCGCCGACACCGGGGAAGGCCGTGAATATGGTGAACGGCTTTGCGAGCGCGTTCTCCGGCTGCCAACAGTGCCACGGATCGAAGGTGGCGTTGCAGGGCACCGACGGGAGCCGCATCACGGTGGACGATCTCGAGCCCGATGCGGACGGTCGTCCGACCAACCTGGATGCCGTGGGACGCATCGTGCGGAACGACAAGGGCCGACCGCTGCTGCACACGGGCACGTGGCCGAACACGGGCATCGGTCGGCTCAATCTCGACGGCACACGGGGATCCTGCACGGCGTGTCACAGCCGTCACGATTTCTCGCCCCGCCGCGCCCGTCAGCCGGAGAACTGCGGCAAGTGCCACCTCGGCCCGGACCACCCGCAGAAGGAAGTCTACGAGGAATCGAAGCACGGCATCGCGTACCGCGACCTCAAGGACGATCTGAACCTGGATGGCGACACCTGGGTGCTCGGCGTGGACTATGCGGCCGCACCCACCTGTGCCACGTGCCACATGTCGGGCCACATTCGCAATGGCGGGCGTGTCACGCACGACCCGGGCGAGCGTATCTCCTGGACGAACCGGCCACCGGTCAGCCTCGTGATGGACACCGACATCAACCACAACATCGTCACCGAGACCGATCCCGAGCTCCGGCGATCCCTGATCCACGACTCGGCCGAGGAGAAGCGGAATCGGATGAAGGACGTGTGTTCGCACTGCCACACCGACGACTACGTCAACGCGTTCTACCGGCAGTACGACGATCTCGTCATCTTGTACAACGAGAAGTTCGCGAAACCCGGCCTCGCCATCATGGCGGCACTCGTCGAGAACGACCTCAGAACGCCGACGCAGTTCGACGAAGAGATCGAGTGGACGTGGTTCTACCTGTGGCACCACGAGGGTCGGCGGGCACGGCACGGCGCGTCGATGATGGCGCCGGACTACACGCACTGGCACGGCATGTACGAGGTGGCCGAGCGGTTCTACATGGAACTGATTCCGCAGGCGCGGGAAATCATCCAGCACGCCCGAGAAGCGGGTCGCGGAGGAGCCGCACGGGCCGTCGAGCGTGTCGTCCAGGGTATTCTCGCCAGGCCGGAGCACGTGTGGTTCGAGGAAGGGGCCGAAGGGCAGGCCGAGCGCATCCAGCAGGAGATGGAGCGGCGGTACGGCCGCGGGCAATAGCGGTGTGGCGCGATCACCGCACCGGAAATCGACTGAGCAAGGACTCGGCGTGATGAAACGCAGAATCTTCTTGAAGACCCTGGGAGCCTCGGGCGCCAGCGTGGCGGCGTTCTCGTGCGCCGACCGAGAGCGCGCCGCGCAGTTGCGGCAGGCCGACCTGCACGACCCGGATCTCATGTGGACCAAGGCGCCATGCCGCTACTGTGGCACGGGCTGCGGCGTCGAGGTCGGTGTGAAGGACGGGCGCGTCCTCGCGGTGCGGGGTGACGAGCAGAGCCCGGTGAATCGCGGCCTCCTGTGCGTGAAGGGGTACCACCTGCCCGGCATGCTGTACGGAGAGGATCGGCTGCAGTATCCGATGCTGCGCGACGGCAGCGACTGGAAGCGCATCTCGTGGGACGAGGCGTTGGACTTGGTCGCGAGCAAGTACCAGGAGGCGCTCGACGAGGCCGGTCCGGAGTCGGTGGCGATCTACGGTTCGGGGCAATGGACCGTCTTCGACGGGTACGCCGCCTCCAAGTGGTTCCGCGCGGGGCTCAGGAGCAACAACGTCGAGCCCAACGCCCGGCTCTGCATGGCCTCGGCCGTGACGGGCTTCATGACGCAGTTCCAAAGCGACGAGCCGATGGGGTGCTATGAGGACTTCGAGGCCGGCGACGACTTCGTCCTCTGGGGCAACAACATGGCCGAGATGCACCCGGTGCTGTTCTCGAGGATCCTGGCCAACAAGCGGCAGAACCCCGGGGTCCGCATCGTGGACATCGCCACCAGGCGCACGCCGACGTCCGATTACGCCGACCTCTACGTCCACATGAAGCCCGGCAGCGATCTCGCGATCGCCAACGGCATTCTCCACCTCCTCGTGCGGAACGGGAAGGTGAACAACGCGTTCGTGCGCGAGAACGTGGTCTTCAAGCGCGGGATCGAAGATCTCGATGCGATCGGGTACGGGTGCTGGGGTGCCGACGGCACCGGCACGAGCCCTGACGCGGGACCCGCCGAGCGGTATGGCTTCCGCGACCAGGGACGGGACTCGTCGCTCGCGGAACTGGAGCGCTTCCTGGCGGACTACACGCCCGAGCGGGTGAGCGAGATCTCCGGCGTGCCGGTGCAGCAGATTCACCAGCTCGCCGAGATGTACGGCGACATGAACCGCGGCACGGTGAGCCTCTGGTGCATGGGGGTGAACCAGCACACCCGCGGGACGTGGATGAACAACCTCATCACCGACCTGCATCTCTTGACGGGGAAGATCAGCCGCCCGGGTGCCAACCCGTTCAGCCTGACGGGACAACCGTCAGCGTGCGGGACCGCGCGCGAGGTCGGGACACTCGCGCACAGGTTGCCGGCGGATCTCGTCGTGACGAACCCGGAACACCGCGCGCGGGCGGAGGAGATTTGGGGAGTCGAGCCCGGCACGATTCCGCCGCGGCCCGGTTACCACACGATGGACATGTTTCGCGCGTTCATGCGTGGCGACGTGAAGGTGATGTGGGTGCAGGTGACCAACCCGTGGGTGTCGATCCCGAATCTCCACCGGATCGACCGCGAACCGGGCGACGGCCGTTTTCTCATCGTGAGCGACATCTATCCGACTCCGACGACCGCAGCGGCCGATCTCGTGCTGCCCTCGGCGGCCTGGGTCGAGCGCGAAGGCGTCTTCGGCAACTCAGAGCGGCGGACCCAACACTGGGTGAAGGCCGTCGATCCGCCGGGCGAGGCCATGGAGGATGCGTGGCAGATCGTACAGGTCGCCAAGCGCATGGGGATGGAGCACCTCTTCCCGTGGCCGGACGACAATTGGCACGAGCCCATGTACGAAGAGTACCGTGAGTTCGGCCTCGGTATCGGGAAGGACCTGGCGTCATATCAGCAACTCAAGGAGACGCGCGGCCTCCTGTGGCCCGTCGTCGACGGTAAGGAGACGCGCTATCGGTACGCAGCGGGCTACGACCCGTACGTGAAGAAGTCGGAGGGCGTGCACTTCTACAAAGCCAAGGGCTACGGGGAACGCGCGGCGTTCTGGCTCAGGCCCTGGCATCCGCCCGCCGAGTCGCCGGATGACGAGTACCCCTTCTGGCTCAGTACGGGGCGGGTGCTCGAACACTGGCACACCGGGTCCATGACGCGGCGGGTGAAGCAACTGCACCAGGCGGTGAAGGAGAACTACGTCGAACTCAACCGGGCCGACGCGCAGCGCCTGAGCATCAGTTCCGGCCAGACGGTGCGCGTCGTGAGCCGGCGGGGGACGCTCGAACTCAAGGCCTTGGTGGACGGACGTGGCAAGCCGCCGCAGGGCTCGGTGTTCATCCCGTTCTTCGACGAGCACCGCCTGGCGAACCGGCTGACGCTCGACGCGATGGACAACATCTCCAAGGAACCGGATTTCAAGAAATGCGCCGTTCGCATCGAACACGTCTGATCGCCGGGGTGGTCGTTGCCGCTGGGGTTGTGGCGTGCGGGGGGGCGGACACTGTGCCGGTTCCCGGTGGTGACGGTGCTGTGAAATCCGCGGCGGCTGTTCGGGCGGAACGCCGCGCCTATGACGGGGCGCCACCGACCGTCCCGCACGACAATTTCGGATCCTGCACGGCGTGTCATGACGAGCGGGGGCAGGCCGTGGAGGGGGTCGGGTTCGCTCCCGCGTCGCCGCACGGTGATGGGCCGGATGCGGGCGCTACGACCCGCTGCAACCAGTGCCACGTGTTCGTCACGACCGAGGACCAATTCGTCGAGAGCGAATTCGTTGGGCTCGCACAGGATCTGGCTCCCGGGAGCCGGGCGACGGCGGGTGCACCGCCGACGATCCCGCATCGCATCCTCATGCGCCAGAACTGTCAGGCCTGTCACACGGGCCCCGGTGCGCGGGAGGAGATTCGCACGAGCCATCCCGAGCGCACGCGGTGCCGGCAGTGCCACGTCGAGGTCACCACGCGTGACGAATTCGACAGCGACCTGCGTCCAGAAGGCGTGGACGGATAGGGTGGAGGGGTGCCAATGACGAACCTGCGGGATGTGGTCGAACTCGGACCGGAAGAGGAAGCGCAGCGGCTGTGGGCGCGCGCCATGGAAGCGCGCAAGACGCCCGACGACATCGTCGCCCTGTCCGAGGCGCTGGAACTCGGGGTGCACGCGGCGGAAATCCTCGTCGTGTACCGCCTGCAGCCGGTGAAGGACGAGTTCCCGGCCACTATCGGTCTCCAGCTGCAGTTACCCGTGCCGGAGGTCGATCCCCACCGCGACGGGGTCGGTGTACCCAAGGTGCTGGACTTCGCCGATGCGATCGATTTGTTGAGTGCCGAGGAGCTCGCGTGCGTCGCCCCCGGGATGCACCGTGGGTGGGAGGACCGGCGCTTTTCCTGCCGCCGCTCGCGGGTGGCGGCGCAACAGCAGGTTGGCATTTCGCTCTCGGCGGATGAGCAGCAGGATCTCTTGCTGCTCGCTGCCTATCGCAACCGCCTGTTCCGGTGCCCGCCGCCGGTGCGGGTGGAGCCGGGGGCGATCGAAGCAGCGTTCCCGACGCTCGAGCGGGTGGTGAAGACGCTGTTGGGCTAGCGGGTGAAACGCGCAGCTCACCGAGCGGGTGCAAGGTGCAACGTGCAAGGTTGAGGTATGCACGGCGCACGATGCAGGGTGGCCGCATTGCACCGTTCACGCACGCACCCCGACTCAAATCTCACATCCGTTTCACGTTTCACCTTTCACGCCCTGCAGGCGCCCGCTCGAACGTTGAGTCAAGCGCTCGGGTTTCTGCACGAGGAGTGCTCGCGTCTCGCGTCGGGAATCCCTATCTTGGCCGGAAATGCCCGATCGGATCGCTCAACTCAATGAGCACCTCACCGACCGGTACGTCATCGAACGCGAGTTGGGGCGTGGCGGGATGGCCGAGGTGTACCTCGCGCACGACGAGCGCCACGACCGGCAGGTCGCCATCAAGGTGTTGCGGCCGGAGCTGGCGGCGAACCTCGGGGTCGAGCGCTTCCTGCGTGAGATTCAGATCGCGGCGAAGCTGACCCATCCGAACATCCTGCCCGTGCACGACTCCGGCGCTGCCGAAGGCACCCTGTATTACGTGATGCCGTACATCGAGGGCGAGTCGCTGCGGGATCGCTTGAAGCGCGAGAAACAGCTGTCCGTCGAAGATGCGCTTCAGATCACCCGCGAGGTGGCGGACGCGCTGGGGTTTGCGCACACGCGGGGGATCGTGCATCGCGACATCAAGCCCGAGAACATCCTCTTCGCGGCGGGTCACGCGGTCGTGGCGGACTTCGGCATTGCGCGGGCCGTGACGGAATCGGGAGGCGAGAGTCTGACGGAGACCGGCCTCACGGTGGGGACGCCGGCGTACATGAGCCCGGAGCAGGCGACGGCGACCCAGGAGCTGGACGGGCGAACGGATCTCTACAGCCTCGGTTGCGTGCTGTACGAGATGCTCGCGGGCGAGGTTCCGTACGGTGGTCCCACACCGATGGCGGTGGTGGCGAAGAAGCTGAGCGAGCCGTTGCCGCGGGTGTCCGTGGTACGAGAGGCGATCCCACCGGGTGTCGAGGCGGCGCTCTCGAAGGCGTTGGCGCGCACACCGGCGGATCGGTTCAAGACGGCGGAGCAGTTTGCCAGGGCTTTGGAGGCCGATGGTGCGGCGCGGTTAGCGCTGGGGAAGAAGAGCGTGCGGCTGCCGGTCGCCGGTGTCGTCGGTGCGGTGCTGATCG
>JBDHJO010000324.1:0-2159 GCA_039586875.1 Gemmatimonadota bacterium
GAGAGCGGGATCCTCGAGCTGCTCGACGCCCACCGCATGTCGCTGACCATGCAGCTGCGTGCACTCGCCGCACGGTACGAGGCCAAGAGCGCCGAGATCAACCGAGATCGCGTCATCGGAAACGAGGTCCAGCCATGAACCGCACTTCCCTATCCTTGCTTCTCGCCATCCTGCTCGGCTTGATGCCGGCGTGCGGCGATCACACGCACGACGAACCGGAATCGGCCGCCGATCGCCCCACGGTCGCGGTCACGCACTGGACGGACCGCACCGAGCTGTTCATGGAATACCCGGTCTTCGTCGCCGGCGAGAGTGGCCGATCCGCGATCCACGTCACGGATCTCGCCGACTTTTCACCGCTGTCCGTGGGCCAGGCGATCGTCGCGCTGCGCGGGGAGGACGGTCGCGTCCTCGAGTTTCGCGGCGGTCCTTCGCGTCCCGGAATCTTCGGAGTCGATCTGGAGCTGGAGCGCGCCGGAGTCTACGAGATGTCGCTGCAGGTCGATGCGCCGAACGTGCAGGACGTCCACGAGCTGGGGCAGGTCACGGTCCACGCACCGGCCGCGCCGCTTCCCGCCGAGGCGCAGGAGGGTGAGGCGATCTCGTTCCTCAAGGAGCAGCAGTGGACGCTCGAGTTCGGCACGACGGCCGTGGCCGCGCGCGGGATCCGGCCGGGCGTCACGGTACCGGGAACCGTGGAGCCGCGGCCCGGCGGGGATGCGCTGCTGACCGCCCCGGTACCGGGGCGTGTCGATCCGACCACCCGGGTTCCGGTGCCGGGGGCCCGGGTGCGGGCGGGCGCGGTTCTGGCGCGCATCGCTCCGCGTTCCGACGATCTCCGCGACGCGGCCGGCCTGCGCGCGGCTCTGGTCGAGGCCGAGCAGTCCCACCTGCTGGCTCTTCAGGATCGGGATCGGGCGGCGCGACTGGTCGAGGCGCGCGCCGTTCCCGCCCGCCGGTTCGACGAGGCGGAGGCCGCGTTGACCGCCTCGAAGGCCCGGCTGGACGCCGCGCGGGAACGCTGGAGCCGGTTCGATTCACTCAGCCAAGCGGCCGGCGGCGACGCGGAGGCGGCGATGTTTGCCATGCGCGCGCCGTTCGACGGTGTCGTGTCCGAGGTGCGATTCACGGCGGGGGGAAGCGTCGAGGAGAACGACCTCCTGATGCGCGTGGTCGATCCCGATCGAGTCCACGTCGTCGGGGCGGTCACGGAGTCGCTCATGGCTACACTCGGAGCGGTCACGGCAGGGGAACTCGTGTTCGACGGGAAACCGCCGGTGAGTCTGGGAGAGCCGTTCGCGGCCAATCCGGTGATCGATCCGGTCGCACGGACGAGCGCGATCCGCTTCGCCCTCGACAACCGTGGCCCGCGGCTGCGGATCGGCGAGGCGCTGCGGCTGAGACTCTTCGTCGGCGGTGAGCAGTCCGGGACCGCGATTCCCGAGTCGGCCGTTGTCGTCGACGGCGGCCGTCCGGTGGTCTTCGTGCAGACCGGTGGCGAGTCGTTCGAGCGTCGTCCCGTGCAGCTCGGCAACCGTGCCGACGGATACGTCCACGTTCTCGAGGGAGTCGAGCCCGGAGAGCGGGTCGTCCATCGCGGCGCGTATCTCATCCGGCTCGCCGCGATGTCGACCCAGATCCCGGCCCACGGGCACGTGCACTGAGGAGCGACGATGATCGACGCATTGATCCGCTGGTCGCTCCACAACAAGCTGATCGTCCTGACCCTGGCCGCGATCCTGCTCGCCTGGGGCGGCTGGCAGGCGGTGCGACTTCCGGTCGACGTTCTGCCCGACCTTACCGCGCCCACCGTGACGATTCTCGTCGAGGGACACGGGATCGCTCCCGAGGAGATGGAGTCTCTGGTCACGTTCCCGATCGAGGCCGCGCTGAACGGCGCGGCCGGAGTGCGGCGGGTCCGGTCGGTCACGGCCGTGGGTGCTGCGATCGTCTGGGTGGAGTTCGACTGGGGCGAGGACATCTACCGCGCCCGGCAGACGGTAGGCGAGAAGCTCGGGCTCGTCGCCGGCTCGCTTCCCGACACGGTCGAGACGCCGGTGCTCGCGCCGGTGTCTTCGATCATGGGCGAGATCCTGTTCCTCGCCCTGGAATCGGACCGCCACTCGATGCTCGACGTGCGCACCACGGCCGACACGGTC
>JBDHJO010000113.1:0-9049 GCA_039586875.1 Gemmatimonadota bacterium
GACACCGCAGGCCGACCTCCGTGTGCACCGCGAACGCGAAATCGATCGGTGTGGCGCCGGTCGGGAGACGCTTCACGTCACCGCGTGGGGTGAAGACGAAGATCTCGTCCTGATACAGGTCGATCTTGAGGAACTCGAGGAACTCCTCGGGGCTTCCGGCATCCTGTTGTAACTCGAGCAGTTGCCGGAACCACTCGAAGCGCGCATCCAGCTCATCGGTCGAGCGCTGTTCCTTATACACCCAGTGAGCGGCGATCCCGTACTCCGCAGTGCGGTGCATGTCTCGCGTACGGATCTGGATCTCGTACAGCTGTCCCGTGGGCCCAAAGACGGTTGTGTGCAGGGATTGGTAGCCGTTCGACTTCGGCGACGCGATGTAGTCCTTGATGCGCTCCTGCAGCGGCGTCCACTGGTGGTGGATGATGCCCAGCACGTGGTAGCAATCCGGCACGCTGCGGACGAGCACCCGGATCGCCATGAGATCGTAGATCTCTTCGAACGGCCGATTGCGCACCCGCATCTTCCGGTGGATCGACCAGAGGTGCTTGGGTCGCCCTGTGATCTCGAAGTCCCGGATTCCGGCTTGCGCCAGCGATTCTTCCAGGGGCCCGCGTAGACTGTGAATCAGCGCTTCGCGCTCCTCACGCTTTGCCCGGATCTGCTTGGCCAGCGCTTCGTAGTCGTCCGGCTCGAGGAACTTGAAAGAGAGATCTTCGAGCTCCGTTTTGATGCTGGCCATGCCGAAGCGGTGCGCCAGGGGCGCGTAGATCTCCCGCGTCTCCAGCGCGATCGTCTTGCGCCGGTTCTCGGGGAGGTGCTCCAGCGTCCGCATGTTGTGGAGGCGGTCGGCCAGTTTCACCATGATGACCCGCGCATCGCGGGCAATCGAGAGCAGGAACTTGCGGTAGTTCTCGGACTGTTCCTCCTCGGCCGATCGAAACGTGAGACTGGAGATCTTCGTCAGTCCGTCGACGATGTCGCCGACCTCCTGGCCGAACTCCTCCCGGATCTCGCCGAGGGTGACCTCGGAATCTTCCGCCACGTCGTGCAACAGGGCTGCGGCGACCGTCACCGAGTCGAGCTGCTGGGCGACGAGGATCTTGGCGACCTCGATCGAGTGGGAGATGAAGGCCTCGCCGGACATGCGCTTCTGACCGCGGTGCGCGGCGTAGCTCAGCTGGAAGGCTCGCTCGATCAGCCCCATGTCCAGCCGATCGCCGCGCTCGCTGACGGCGCGCGCGAAGTCGGCGTCGACGGTCTGGATTGGGGCGGTCACAGCAGTCCGGCCTCCGCAAAACTGAAGTAGCGATCGCCCGCGACGATCACATGATCGCACACGGGAATGTCCAGGAGGCGGCCGGCCTCGACGAGCTGCCGCGTGATCGCTCGGTCGTCGGCCGACGGTGCCGGGTTCCCGGACGGATGATTGTGCACGGCGATCACCGAGGCAGCCGCCTCGGCGATCGCGGCCCGGAATACCTCGCGGGGATGCACCAACGAGCTGTTGAGTATCCCTCGTGTGATCAGGAGATCACGCGTGATGCGGTTCTGCGTGTCGAGCGTCAGGAGGTGAAACTCCTCCACCGGAAGATCGCGCAATGCAGGAGCGCTCCACCGGTGGATGTCGGTCGGAGCGCCGACGGCGAACCCCGGGGTGGCGTCCTCTCCCACGAGGCGCCGACCGAGCTCGAGTGCCGCTGCAACCCGAGCCGCCTTGGCCCGCCCAATACCGCTGACCTGCACGACCTCGCCGATCGGTCGGCGGGCCAGCCCGCGCAACCCTCCTCCGCCAAGGCGCAAGACCCTGGCGGCCACATCCAACGCATCGCCGCGTGATGTCCCCGTCCCTAGGAGAATGGCGACGAGCTCGACCAAGGTCAACGAGGCTGGGCCGAGTCGGTAGAGTCGCTCTCGGGGGCGCTCGGTGACCCGGACTTCGGCGAGGCGGTGCGCGCTCATAGGTCCAAGCTGGCGGCATGTGCCGCCGACGCGTTAACCCAAACGTCGCCGGGACGACCGAGGCAGCGGCGGGGATGAGCTCGCGCGGGCTATCCGGCTGCGCCGTGACACTTCTTGTACTTCTTGCCGCTCCCACATGGGCAGGGATCGTTTCGCCCGACCTTGGGGACTGACCGCTCCACGGGACGGGCAGCCGCATCACCCGGATCACCGTGCGTGGCCTGCATCGCCGCCTGTTGCGGTCGGCGTGTGGCGCCCGCACCGACCATCAGGTCGGACTCGGCCACGGGCGCGTCCGGCTTCTGCTCCTGCACGGCTACGGGGCGCCGCGGTTGTTGCGGGGGCTGACCGGACACTTGGACCTGGAACTTCATGAATCGGTCGGCGAAGGTCGTCTTCAAGTCCCCCGTCAAATCCATGAACATCTCGAACGCTTCCTTCTTGTACTCGACCAGCGGGTCCTTTTGCCCCCACGCGCGGTATTGGATGCCCGTCCGGAGGTGATCCAACTCGAACAGGTGGTCCTTCCACTTCTCGTCGATGACGCCGAGCATCACGTGCGAAAGCAAACGCTCGGGCAGGTCCGGTGCGTTGTGCCGCCGTGCCAACTCCTCCCAGGAATCGATCTTGGCTTGAAACGCGGCCTTCCCGGCCTGCACCAAGACGGACTCGAGTGCCTCGACATCCGGCACCTTCTGCTCATCGCGGATATCGGGAACGGAGATCAGGAACCGCAGCAGCAGCTCGTTGACGATGACCTCGCGATCCCACTGTTCCGGCACCTCGGCGCCCTGTTCCTGCGCGAACGCCGACAGCCCCTCGGTGATCATCCGGATGGCCTCGGCCTTCAGCTCTTCACCACCCTCGAGCGCAAAGAGACGTTGCGAGTACACGACCTCGCGCTGCTGGTTCATGACGTCGTCGTAGTCGAGCAACCGTTTCCGAGCTTGGAAGTTCTGGTACTCGACTCGCTTCTGTGCGCCTTCGATAGCCCGGGTGACGAGGGGATGGGTGAGGACCTCACCCTCCTCCGCTCCCGACTTGTCCATGATCTTGGCTACGCGGTCCGATCCGAAGAGCCGCATCAAGTCGTCTTCCAACGACAGGAAGAAGGTGCTCGTGCCGGGATCGCCTTGCCGTCCCGATCGCCCACGGAGCTGTCGGTCGATCCGGCGGGACTCATGGCGCGCCGTCCCGATCACGACCAACCCACAGGGCGGGTCGTCATTGCAGCCCTTCTGCTTGATCTCCGCGTCGGAGAGATCGGCCGCGTCGACGACCTGACCGAACGGAGCGAGCCGAGCCTTGATGCCGCAGACGGTACACTGCCGCACGCCTGAGCCCAGTTTGATGTCGGTGCCGCGACCCGCCATGTTGGTCGCGATCGTGATGCTCCCGGGCCGACCGGCTTGCGCCACGATCTCAGCCTCCCGTTGGTGCTGCTTCGCGTTCAGCACCTCGTGCCGCAATCCGCGGCGCTTCAGCATGCGCGCCAGCGTCTCCGACACTTCGACGCTCGTGGTACCGACCAGGACCGGTAGGCCTCGCTCGTACTGACGCGCCACCTCGTCCAAGATCGCGTTGTACTTCTCCCGGCGGGTCTTGTAGATGAGATCGTGTGCGTCGACACGCCGGACGGGTCGGTTGGTGGGGATGACCATCACTTCCAGACCGTAGATCTGGAAAAACTCCGTCTCTTCCGTTTCGGCCGTCCCCGTCATGCCCGACAGTTTGTCGTACATCCGGAAGTAGTTCTGGATCGTGATCGTCGCGAGTGTCTGGGTCTCCCCGCGAATGGACACCCGTTCCTTGGCCTCCACCGCCTGATGGAGCCCGTCGGACCAGCGGCGTCCAGGTAGGATACGGCCGGTGAACTCATCGACGATGAAGACCTGTCCGTCCTGCACCACGTACTCGACGTCCTTCTCGTACAGGGCGTAGGCCTGAAGCAGTTTGTGGATGATCTGGAGCTTCTCGCTCTTCGAGGCATAGGCTGCCTCGAGCTCACGGCGACGCTCGACCTTCTCCTGGGCGGACAGGCGCTCGTCGTGATCGATCCGCCCGAACTCTTCTGAGATATCGGGCACGACGAACAACTCGGGATCGTCGGGGCTCAACGCCTCGACTCCACGGTCGGTGAGATGCACCGAGTGACCCCGTTCGTCGAGCACGAAGTACAACTCGTCCTCGACGTGCGCGAGGCGTCGCTGGCTCACCGGCAGCTTGCGGTCGGCGACGCGGTCGAGATCCACGCGCTGGATGAGCTGCTTGACGCTTCCTTCCTGCAGGTACCTCATCAACTTCTTGTTCTTCGGCATGCCCAGCTGGGCCTGAAACAACCGGACCGCGCGGTCATAATCCACCTGGTCGTCGTTCTCGGACGCGTACTTGTCCACTTCGGCCAGGATCTGGTTGACAATGGCCGTCTGCCGCCGGACCAGATTGGCGACCTGACTGTTGAACTCCGAGTACCGTCCATCGTTCTCGTTGCCGACCGGGCCGGAGATGATCAGCGGCGTTCGTGCCTCATCAATGAGGATGCTGTCGACCTCGTCCACGATGGCAAACGAGTGCACGCGTTGCACCCGCTGTTCCAATGAGAACACCATGTTGTCGCGGAGGTAGTCGAAGCCGAACTCGTTGTTCGTCCCGTAGGTGATATCGCAGTTGTAGACCGCCCGCCGCTCGGCCGACGACGGCTCGGTATCGTCGATGCACCCGACGGTGAGCCCGAGCCACTTGTATACGTGCCCCATCCACTGCGAGTCACGACGGGCGAGATAGTTGTTGACCGTCACGAGGTGCGCGCCGTTCCCGGGGAGCGCGTTCAAGTAGAGCGGCAGGGTGGCCACGAGCGTCTTTCCTTCCCCCGTGGCCATCTCCGCGATCTTCCCCTGGTGCAACACGATGCCGCCGATGAGCTGCACGTCATACGGCACCATGTCCCACTCGAGCTCGTGGGCCATGACGACGACCTTCGATCCGACGAGACGTCGGCAGGCCTCACGCACCGTAGCGAAGGCCTCGGGCAGCAGGTCGTCGAGCGCCTGTGCGGTCTCCTTCTTGAGCTGTTCCTCGATATCGTTGACTTCTGCGTTCAGCTCGTCGCGCTCGTCCGGATCGGCACAGTCATGCCGCGCCTGCTTCTTCTCCGCGAGATCGCGACGGAGATCGCCGACGCGCGCATCGAGCTTCTCCCTCAGGACAGTGGTCTGGGCCTGCACGTCCTCGTCGGAGAGCTGGCCCAGGCGTGTTTCCTCTTCGTGGATCGCATCGATAATGGGCTGTATGCGCTTCAGCTCTCGCTCGAACCGCGTTCCAATGACTTTCGTAACGAGGGTTTTCAGCATCAGTCTTCCACGCAATACAGTCGATGCGACGCGATATACGCCGCCACAGAATCCGGCACGAGGCCCTGGATTGGCTCATGGCGCCGCAGGCGGTCGCGAATGTCCGACGCGGCAACCGGCACCGAGGGCACCTCGAGCAGCTGCCAATCGCCGGCCGGTTCCGGCAGCGAGGCACCTGGTCGCGTCAGCACCACGAGCGACGCCAACCGTGCAAGCGCATCGCTTTCCCTCCACTGGTCCAACTCGGAGGCCACGTCGGCGCCAACCAGTAAAGATAACCGATCGCCCGGGAATTCTGCGCTCATCTCCCGCAGCGTCTCGACGGTATACGACACCCCACCGCGCCTGATTTCCCGGTCATCCACGAGGAGCCGATCATCGTCACGCGTGGCCAGCCGCAGCATCGCGAGCCGGTGCACCGGTGGCGCGGTCATCTGGCCCTGTTTGAGGGGTTGGATGCTCGTGGGAATGAGGTGCAAACAGTCCAGCGCCAACGCGTCGAGCGCCGCCCGGGCGACGGTGATGTGGCCAGTGTGAACCGGATCGAAGGAGCCCCCGAAGATCCCGCGATGTTGCCCCGTCATGACCTGGGTCCCGCCGGTGTGCTAATCCGCGGAGCGGCCGGCCCTCGGGTGCTGCCCCACAGCTGCCGCGCGGTCATTCAGGCACCGTCGCTGCACCGGTCCTCCGCCCCCTTCGCGTTGGGGTAGTACTGCCGAAGGTACAGGCACATGTCTGCTTTCTCGTCGTTGTACCCGATGCGGTCGTATGCCTCGATCAGCTTGACGACGGCCGCGGGTGCCGAGGACGAATTGGGGTAACTCACCACCACGTCGCGGAAGTAGATGATGGCGGAATCGAACGCCTTTAGGCGGAGGTAGAAGACCCCCCCTTTGAGCGTCTTTGCCGCGAACATCTCGTTGAGTTCGGCCATCCGTTCCCGCGCCCTCGCGGCGGCCGGGCTCGACGGGTAGCGACCGAGCAGTTCCGTGTAGGTTGCCAGGGCTGTCTCGCCGTACGATGGATCCAACTCGGCATCGTCCCACAGCGACGCGTAGGCGTCGCCGGCACGCAGGAGCGCGTCCGGTGCCAGCTCATGGCGGGGGAAATCATCGGACGCACGGCGGAACTGTTGTGCCGCCTCGAGCTCTCGACGGAGCTCCAGCATGCACTCGCCGAGGTAGTATCGGACCCGGGCCTGCCGTTCGTCCCTGCCCTGCAGCTCGAAGGTCAGCCGCTGAAACGCCTGCTCGGCCATGAAGTAGTTGCCCTTGCGGTACTCCGCCACTGCAGCGTCGTACAGCGCCTCCGATGTCGCGTACTTATTGGGATCCAGGCGTTTGGCACAGCCGCTGGCGGCAGCCAGAGCAAGCAGCAGCGCGATTGAGCGAAGCATAACGGCAGGTAATACCCTTGGCCCGAGTCGAGTTCCCCGCACCGCCGTCACGAACGGTGCGTGCACAAGCTACACGGACTCACGGCATCTCTGAAGGGGGGGCAACGATGAGGTCGAGTCGCTCCACGACGAGTTGGTAGACGGAATCCCCGGGCACGAGCCCCGCCCGCGCCTGTTCGTATGCCTCGATGGCCCCCAGCGGATCGCCCAGCGCGAACCGGACATCCCCGAGTCCCAGATAGGCAATCCGGCCCGCGGTCGATTCACCGGCCCGGCTTGCGGCCACCTCGAACCACTCACGCGCAGCGGTCGGCTGCCCCGCATCCAGCGCCCGACGCCCAAGCGCGAGCGTGCACGTGATCAGTCTGTCACGGGCCTCCGCCGTTACACCCGCCGCTCGCTCGCGTCGCACGAGGCTCTCGTATACCACCGTGGCCGCATCGCACCGGCCCGAGCGATGCAACAGGCGCCCGTACGCCAGCATCAGTGAATCCTGACCGCGGGCGTCACCCGCACTTGCGGCGGCGTGGATGAGGATCGTGCCGCCATCTTCACCCTCCGGCACGTCTCCCAAGGTCTCGAGAACTTGCTGGGCGAGGCCGGCCCAGCCAAGCTCCGGCGCAAGATCGCGCAGGAGCTCGACGGCGGCGAGGAAGGCGGCGCGCTCGCCGCGCTCGGCTGCGTGCCGGGTGAGACGCACCATCGCGTCGATCGCTTCCGTGCGTTCATCATTCCCCCCGACCTCCGCCAGGGCGCCGTAGTGCCGACCCGCTGTCACGAGGTCCCCGGACCGCATCGCGGCAGCGGCGGCCTTGCGGCGCAGCCGCGCCGATGAGGCGTCACCCTGCAAGGCGAGTTCGTACTCGACCAACGCCTCGGGAAACCGTCCCTCGGCGTAGGCTTCGTCGGCGATGATCTCGTGATTGGCCGCGGCGCCCACACATCCCATGCCCCCGACCGCCGCGAAGATGAGCCCAGCCGCGAGCGCGCTAGGTAGCCGCACTCATCCCCCGCTCGAGGAGACTCATGTAGGCCCGGACCCGCGGATCGTCGGGCGCGGCAGCTCGCAGGCGCTGCAACACCTGCTGGGCAGTCGCGTACTCGCCGCAGAGGTAGGATGCCAATCCGTAGGCCGCCTGTGCGTCGACCATCTCGGGCCGGGCATCCACAACCGTCTGCAGCTCATCGCGCGCCTCGAGCGTGCGTCCCGCATCGATCATGTGCCGGGCAATCCTCAAGCGCAGATCGTAAAAGCCGGGCGCCAGCTCGAGTGCCAGGCGGTACTGCGCGATCGCCTTGGCCAACACGCCGGCCTCTGCATAGGCCTCGGCCAGCTCCGCGTGCTTATTGGCGAGCTTCGCCGCTTGGTGACTCGACACACCCCCCTGATCGCCACCGCCCGCTTCCCGGGCCAGGGCAAACGCCTCGGTGGCTTCGAGTTCCTTGCCAAGTTCCGCCAACACGATCCCACGGTGCAGGTGTGCGTCCACGTAACGGGGATTGAGCTCGAGCGACCGGTCGAAGGCGGCAAGTGCCCGCTCCGGCTTGCCGACCATTTCGTAGGCCAGACCGAGGAGGTGGTGGGCGTCCGCAAACGCCGCCCCGCCCTCGATCAACTCCTCGAGCACGAGGATCGAGCCGTGGTAGTCCTGGAGGCCGAAGCGCTCCTTGGCGAGCTCAAGTTGCTGGCGCGGACTCAGTTCCATGGTGTGCTCTGAACCAGTCGACGAATCCCGGGATGCCGTCCTCAATCGATACCTGCGGATCGTACCCGAGGACGCGGCGCGCCTTACTGATGTCGGCACAGGTTCGCCGCACGTCTCCGGGCTGATCCGGAAGATACTCGATTCGTGGCTCCACACCGAGGGATTCGGCAATCAACGCAATCAGGCGCTTGAGCGAGACCGTCCGCGACTCGCCAAGATTGAAGATTTCATGCGCCGGCTGGTCGTCCTGCACCCAGCGGACGGCCCCGAGTACACCCTGGAGGATGTCATCGACGTGCGTGTAGTCCCGCTCCGACGACCCGTCGCCGAACTGCTTGATTGCCTGCCCGCTCTCGATGAGGCGCGTGAACTTGTGGATCGCGAGGTCCGGCCGCTGCCGCGGTCCGTAGACGGTGAAGAATCGCAGCGATGCCACGCGCATCTGATAGAGGTGGCGGTACACGTCGCAGAGGAGCTCGCCGGCTCGCTTGGTGGCGGCGTACGGGGAGATCGGTGCGAGGGCCGGCGCAGCTTCGGGGAACGGAGGGTCAGTCGAGTCGCCGTAGACGGAGGACGACGAGCCAAACACGAATCGTTTGACGCCAAGCAAGCGGCATTGCTCGAGCAATTGTGTCGTT
>JBDHJO010000114.1:0-9018 GCA_039586875.1 Gemmatimonadota bacterium
TGCTGGTGCTCATGCTGGTGCTAGGCGGCCCCCTCGGTGCCCAGGATGTGTTCCTCGACGTCGGCGATACCGTACGGGCTTCGCTGAGTACGGGTGACACGCTGCGGTACACCGTCCGGGCCCAGGCCGACGTGTACATCCGCGGGGCCGTCAATCAGATCTCGGTGGATGTTGTGGTACGGCTCATCGGGCCGGATGGTGAGCTGATACGCTCCATCGACGGACCCGCCCGCGGTCCCGAGCCCTTTCAATTCGTGACCGACGCGGACGGCGACTATCGGATCGAGGTGAGCCCGTTCGAAGACGAGGAGGGTGCGTTCGCCCTCGCCCTCGATCGGGTGGAGCCGGTCGCAACGGAGCCGGAGGCGTTGGCGGATCAGCTCCTGTCGGCCTACGACGGCGAGGACTCGCCCGGTGCGGTCGTGTCGGTGTTCAAGGACGGCGAAACGCTGTTCTCCCGTGCGTACGGCATGGCCAATCTGACCTACGGCATCCCGTTCGAGATCGACACCCGCACCAACATCGGGTCGACGTCGAAACAGTTCACGGCATTCGCGATCATGCTCCTGGTGGAGCGCGGCGAGCTCTCGCTCGATGACGACGTGCGCACGCACATCCCGGAGTTGCCGGATTTCGGGGAGGCGGTCACCGTGCGCAACCTGCTCACCCACACGACGGGGTATCGCGAGTTCCTGAACCTCATCAGCATGACGGGTCGGCGGCTGGACCATGGGGATTACATCGATCGTGACGAATTGATCGAGATCGTCCAGCGGCAGCCGGCGCTGCAGAACGCGCCCGGTGGCGTGTTCAACTACAACAACACCGCCTTCGGGCTCGCGGCCATCATCGTCGAGCGCATCTCCGGGCAGTCGTTCCCCGAGTTCCTGCAGGAGCATGTGTTCGCGCCCCTCGGGATGACGCGCACCCTCGTGCGGCTGAGCCCCGAGCACATCGTTGCGGGCCAGGCCGAGGGGTACACGCCGGACGCGGACTCCTACCGCGCGATCGGTGATCTCAGCGGTGCGATCGGCGCCGGCGGTATCTACTCGACCGTCGGCGACCTCCAGAAGTGGGTCGAGAATCTCGCCAGCCCGACCGTGGGGAGCAGGGCGATCGTGGAACAGATGACGACCCGATTCGTGCTCACCGACGGTGACACGACCAACTACGGACTCGGGCTCTTCGTCGATGAGCATCGCGGATTGCGGCGGGTGAATCACGGCGGCGCGGATGTGGCCCACCGATCGCAGTTGGTCTACTACCCCGAGATCAACGCAGGCCTCACCACGCAGAGCAACCATGCCGCCTTCGACGGCTCGATTCCGTTTCAGCTCGCCGAGGCCTTCTTCGCCGAGTACATGGAACCGGAGGAGGACGACGCAGCGGACACCGTCGCGTTCGATCCGACGACCTTCGACCCCGAGGCGTTCGACGAATTCGCCGGCCGGTATGCACTCGACGAGCGTCCGAGCTTCGTGCTCACCTTCTCACGGGAAGACGACACGTTCTACACGCAGGCGACGGGGCAGCCGCGGTTGGAGATCGTCCCCACGTCGGACTCGAGCTTCTCCTTGGTCGCGGTCGAAGCGTCGGTGACGTTCCTGCGGAACGGCGACGGGGATGTGGATGCGCTCATGCTGTATCAGAACGGTGAGCGTCGGGCGACGCGGCTCGCCGACGGTGACGGCCCGTGGTCGCCGACGGTAGACGATCTCGAGGCATACGTCGGCCGGTACTTCAGCCATGAGATCGAGACGTTCTACACCGTGGCGCTCGAGGAGGAGCACTTGGTACTTCGGCAGCGGCGGTTGGACGATCGCACGCTCAGGCCCGGCGACGAAGACGACTTCACTGCGGGCGGAACGCAGGTGTCGTTCGAGCGGGATCGGAACGAGCAGGTCATCGCGTTCTATCTCTCGAACGGTCGGACGCGCGACGTCCGGTTCGAACGTATCGACTGGTAGTCGCCGCAGGATCACGGGCGCAGCGCCGGGGCGCGCGCCGCCGTCGCGTCGTTGCGGCGTTACGCCCGGCGCCTCCGAACGGTCTTGTTGGTGGGGAGGGAGCCACCGACCGGCCCGGAGGTGTACCCATGCCGAACCGTCTCTCGTGGGACGATCTGCAACAGTTGCGGCAGCAGGGGTTCATGGTGCACGTCGACGACCACGGGGAGGTCGTCGAACGGCATCCGATGTCCGGCGACGCCACGCCGGCCACGACGGCGAACCCACCGTCCACCGCACGTGGGCGTCCGTCGCAGCTTGACCGGCGGAAACGCCCGAGCCGGTGGCGCGGTCGCGATCTGCCCCACCGGTAGGATCGGCCCGGCGCATGGCCGAGCGCGCGAGCGCGCCCATCAAACGCGAAGCAGTACGAGAGGTCGTTGCCACCGGCGCCCTGCAGGTCGCCTGGCTGCACCCGTTCGACCCGTTCTCTGTGAGTCGTGTCCTCGACGGTAACGCACCCTGCGATCGGTTGACGCGACACTGCCCGGGGTGAACCTTCCCTGACAGACGGTGGAGCTTGGCTCGGGGGGAGGAAACGTGCGGCTCTTGGTGATGGCCTGGCGGAACCTGTGGCGGTACCGGCGACGCACGCTCGTCACCATCGGGGCCATGACCCTCGCGCTCCTCACCATGGTCCTGTACACGTCCCTCGTCGAGGGGTACCTGCGGGACCTGGAACGCAACATCGTCGACATCGAGTTGGGCGACATTCAGATCTTCGCGCCCGAGTACTACGACAACCCCTCCATCTACACCCGCATCGACGATCCGGCACGCGTGGTGGCTGCACTCGGCGACCGTGATCTTCGTGCCGCCGCACGACTGATCGGCGGTGGCCTGGCCGCGGCGGAAGAGGCGTCAGCCGGTGTCATCGTCAAGGGGCTGGACGTCGGACAGGACGCCCGGGTCAGCGAGATCGGCACGCACATCGACCGAGGGCGGTGGCTCGATGCCGACGATCCCCAGGGCGTCGTGGTCGGTAATCGCCTCGCCTACACGCTGGGCGTGGAGCCCGGCGACGAACTGGTGCTCTTGGGCCAGGCGACGGACGGCGGCATCGCGAACGATCTCTACACCGTCCGCGGCGTGCTGCGGCGGATCAGCGACGACGCGGATCGCGGTGGGGTCTTCATGACCGAGCGCGCGTTCCGGGACTTCTTTGTGCTGCCCGACGGTGCCCACCAGATCATGGTGCGCCGGCCGGACGAGCGGGACCTCGCTGCCGCTGTGAGCGACGTCCGGAACGTGGCCGGTGCGCTCGACGTGCGCAGTTGGCGCGACCTCCAACCCATCCTCGCGATGTTCCTGGAATCGACGCGGGGGCTGATCGTGATCGTGTTCCTCGTGATCTATGTGGTCGTGGCCATTCTCATCATCAACGCGATGCTGATGAGCGTCTTCGAACGCATCCGGGAACTCGGTGTGCTGAAGGCTCTGGGTGTCGGACCGGGCCACGTCCTCGCGCTGATTCTGATGGAGGGTGGGTTCCAGACGGCGATCGCGATCGTGGTCGCTCTCACGCTCAGCGTTCCGGGACTCGCCTATCTCGGCGATCACGGCCTCGATCTGAGCGGTCTCGGGGGCATGTCCGTCGCCGGCATCGCGCTCGACCCGGTCTGGCGCGGGGTGGTGACGCCGTGGACCATCGTTGGACCGGTGGTGACGCTCGTGTGCATCGTCGCCGTCTCCGTGCTGTACCCAGCCCTCAAGGCCGCTCGCATCAGTCCGGTAGATGCGATGCGGTATCAATAGGAAGGGCGTAACATGCCTGCTGCGGGCACGAGCATGACGGCGATGGCGTGGCGCAACCTGTGGCGGAACCGGCGCCGCACGCTGCTGACCCTGTCGTCCATCGCGTTCGGCGTCTTCCTGGCCGTGCTCTTCACGGCGATGCAGGATCGCAACTGGGCCGACATGATCAACGTCGCTGCACGCCTCGGCGCGGGACACGTCACGCTGCAGCATCCGGAACAGCTCGAGGCGCCGGCACTCTCCAAGACGCTGACGGGCACCGCAAGCCTGCGCGCGCGCGCGCTCGCCGAGCCCCACGTGACCCATGCCGTCGCGCGAGTACTGGGACAGACGATGCTGAACACGGCCCGCGAGAGTCGCGGAGCCGGAGTGGTCGCCTTCGATCCGGCAGTCGAAGACTCGACCACGCTCAGCTTGCTCGCAGCATTGGTCGAAGGCGAACCGTTCGCGAGTAGCCACGACGGCGGCATCATTCTCGGGTCACGGCTTGCCGGCAACCTCCGTGTCGAGCTGGGTGACAAGGTGGTGTACACCCTGACCGACAAGACGGGGGAGATCGTGAGCGGGCTCGCGCGGGTCTCCGGTATCGTGCAAACCGGTGCGCCCAGCGTGGACGGCGGGCTCAGTCTCCTCCCTATCGGGGTGGTGCGTGAGGTGCTCGGGTACGCGAGCGACGAGGCCACCCAGATCGCGGTCTTTCTCGACGACCAGCGCAACACGGATGCGGTGGCCGCCCGGCTCGGCACGGCTCTCGGCCCGGCAGTCCGCGCGCACCCCTGGCACGAAATCCAGGCGGAGCTCGCGGCGTTCATCGCGCTCAAGGTGGGCGGGGCCCGGTTCATGGAAGCCCTGATCGCCGTGCTGGTGGCGGCCGGGATCTTCAATACCCTGTTCGTGAGCGTGATGGAACGGGTGCGGGAGTTCGGTATTCTCATGGCGATCGGGTGGAGCCCCGGGCGCCTCTTCGGCCTCGTAGTGCTGGAGAGTGCCTGGCTCGGCGTCCTGGGGTTGGTCGGCGCGGTCCTCATCACCGTGCTGCCGTACTGGTATCTGGCAACGACGGGCATCGATACGGCCGCCATCATGGGACAGAACACCACCGAGATATCCGGAGTCGCGATGCCGACGACGTTTCGCGTCGGGATCTTCCCGTCACACGCCGTCTTCATCGCCGTCGCCGCGGTGGTCGCGACCCTGCTGGCCGGGCTCTATCCCGCGTGGAAGGCCGGGCGGGTCGATCCCGTCGAAACCATCAGGCTTGTCTGAGGTGGGCCCATGATCGCAGAGGGAAATGGCGTCATCGTTCGGCTCGAGAACGTGACCAAGATCTATCGCCAGGGTGCGGTCGACGTGCAGGCCCTCCGGGGCCTCACGTTCGAGGTTGCCAAAGGCGAGTTCACCGCGATCTGCGGCCCGTCGGGATCTGGGAAGACCACGGCACTCAATCTGATCGGCGCCCTCGACCGCCCGACGTCGGGGACCGTCGTGCTGGAGGGGAACGATCTGGCTCAGCTCACCCGGCGGGAACTGAGTCGCGTCCGCCGCGATCGGATCGGCTTCGTGTTCCAGGCATACAATCTGATCCCCGTGTTGACGGCATATGAAAACACGGAGACGGTCATGTGGGTGCAGCGGGTCGATGTCGCGGAACGGCGAGCGCGCGTCATGGACTTGCTGGCCGCGGTGGGGCTCGAGGGGCTCGAGGGCCGCAAACCGTCGGAACTCTCAGGTGGACAGCAGCAGCGCGTGGCGATCGCCCGTGCCATTGCGGCGAAGCCGGCGATCGTGCTTGCCGACGAGCCGACGGCCAACGTGGATTCGGAGACCGCCGACCGCCTGATCGACATCATGGAACGGCTGAATCGGGAGCAGGGCGTCACGTTCCTGTTCTCGACCCACGATCCGCGAGTCATGGACCGCGCGCACCGGCTTGTCCGCCTCGTGGACGGCAACGTTGCCAGCGACGAGCGGAGGTCCTAGGGGGCGGCGCGGCGCCTCAGCCCCGGCGCGCGCGCGCTGCCGACCGTCCGGTCAATCGATCGCGAAACAGTAGTACAGGCCATTCCCGCCGGTGCCCTGCAGGTTCGCCTGGCTGCACCCGCGCGAACCGTGCGCCGAGTTCCACGAGGTCGGGTGCTGGCCGCCACCCACGCGGTCGTGGTGCCCGACCTGGGCACTGCCCTCGCCGCTGCTCGTCCAATTCCCGCAGGTCGTGTCGTCGTCGCCGGGGAACGCCGTGCCGTCGAGCTGTGAGCCGGTGAGGATGTCGTGCATGTTGGGACTGTCGCCCCGCCCGTTCACCGTCTCACCGCGCTCGGTGAGGCCGGTCTCCTTGTTGACCGCGTTGTCGTCGCCGTGAAGGTGGTCCACGTCACGCGCGACCATCGTGCCGTTGGCGCTGTACCACGGACCTGCGCCGATGCGATCGCGCGCGTTCACGACCTCCGCGCCCTCGATCGCGGCCTGGCTGAGATACGCGCGCCAGGTGCGCTCACCGGCGCCCACGGCATCGGCGAGTGCCTGGCAGTGGCGGTCGGCGCCCTCGAGCCCACCGAGGTCGGCACCGTTCCCGGGACCTGCGCTGGTAATGAAGAAACTCATCGCCGGTGCGTCCTGGCGGTCCTGCGCCGTCGCGGTGTAGCCGCCGGCGAGGAGGAGGAGACCCAAGGCGGTCCACGTGAGGATCAGTCTCATGGCAACGTCTCCGGAATGGGAGGAGGGAGCGCGCGAAGCGGGGTCGGTGCGGCGATCAGCTTCCGCCCCCGATCGCGGGTGGGGCGCCGTGGTCGGGTGCGGGAAGCCGTGCCCTGTCGGCGCTCCCAAGCGCGGGCGCGGCCTGGACGGCCGCGATGATCCGCGCAGCGAGGGCGCGGTCATGCCGTGAGATACGGAGAGTGAGGACGCCGCCTCGGGCCGTCGGGATCTCGTCGAACGCTTGCACCTGTCGAGCGTACACCTCGAGCCTCGGCGCCCACCAGAACCCGCGAAGCCGTGCCCGCGACACCCGAGCAAGCGGTATCTGCGCGCTGCCGACCGGCGACTCCTCGACATCCTCGCGAATGCCGGTCAGGCCGATCCGCTCGGTGTGTCGCCGAGCCACCCACTCGAAGGCCAGCGTGTCACCATCGATCTGCACTAAGCCATCCATCTCGTACGACACCGACCGGATGCCGGTCAGCTCGAGCGAGTCCCGATCCGGGATCTTGAGTCGGAAGGGCAGTGGCACGCTGGGCTCCATTGTCGGGAACGTATGTGTGACGAAGGGGAATGCAAGTGAGCACGCGCCATCGTCGATGAGGGGCATTCTCCCGGCGTGGCCGAGACCGTGCGTGAGGGAGCCGTTCGCGTCGGCCGACCACCTCGCTCGTGCAAACCGAATCACTTCGGTCCCTTTGCGCGGCTCCGCGTGGTGTCGCACTTTAGCGCAGTGCTTTCCCGGTGGGGATATGCGGTGATGGATTTGGAATGGTGAGGGAATGGTGCAGAGTGCAGATTACAGCCTTCAGAGTGCAGGGTGAAGGATAGGGGCCTCGGGGCTTGACCTCCTCGTGAGGATGGTCGGAGTCCTTCACCGTGTTGAGGCGTGATGGACGCGATGGTCACCAGGTTCAGTGCTTCGCACGATGCAAGAAGCCGAGGAGTTGCCTCCCCGGCTTCGATGCGTGGCGGAAGGCCACGCTGGTTCACACCCTGTGCACTCACGATACGAAACTCGGGTTTCGGCGTCAACGGCAGCGCGGCGGTGCTGGCGGTGGGAATCGAACCCACAAGAGCCGAAGCCCAACAGGGTGTGAACCTGTCGCGTTTGCCAGTTTCGCCACGCCAGCACCTGAACGGCGACGACCAATGGCAACCCGAAGGCGAGGACGCCGTATCCACACCCCATCCCGTACCGCACGTACAGGGTGCTGCACCGCGAACGTCGCACGGTAGCCGCACGCCCGCATGCGTGAGCATTCCAGTGCGATGAGCGAGCTTGATCAGCGACTCGAGATCGCCCTCGCCGACCGCTACACGATCGAGCGGGAGCTAGGCCGTGGCGGGATGGCGGTGGTGTACCTCGCCCAGGACGAGAAACTCAATCGTCAGGTCGCCCTGAAGGTGCTCCGCCCCGAGCTCGCGGCGTCGCTCGGTAGTGAGCGCTTCCTCCGCGAGATCGAGATCGCGGCCAAGCTCAACCACCCGAACATCCTCGCGCTCTACGACTGCGGTGAAGCGGACGGCCAACTCTTCTACACGATGCCGTACGTCGAGGGCGAGTCGCTGCGCGATCGCCTGCGGCGGGAGAAGCAGCTCCCCATCGAGGACGCACTCCAGATCACCAAAGAGGTCGCTGACGCACTCGGGCATGCCCACGCGATGGGATTGGTGCATCGCGACATCAAGCCCGAGAACATCCTCCTCACGGCGGGCCATGCAGTAGTGAGCGACTTCGGGATCGCCCGGGCGGTGAGCGAAGCCGGAGCGGAAGCACTGACCGAGACCGGCCTGGCGGTTGGCACACCGGCGTACATGAGTCCGGAACAGAGCACGGGGAGCCGCGACATCGACGGACGGAGCGATCTCTACTCACTCGGCTGTGTGTTGTACGAGATGCTGAGTGGCGACGCCCCGTACACGGCGTCGACGCCGCAGGCGGTGATTGCCAAGAAGTTGAGCGAGCCCACGCCGAGGATCTCGGTGGTGCGCACGGCGATTCCCCCGGCCATCGAGGCAGCGTTGAACACGGTGCTCGACAAGACGCCGGCCGATCGGTACCGCACCGCGCATGCGGCCCAAGGGGTGAGGAGCGACTGCGGCGAGCCCGCCTTCGCGATCAGTGGCCGCCGTCGCCGGATGAGAGCACGGCCGGCAGGATGAACTTCGCCAGCATCTCCTCCGGCACCCGCACCTTGCCATTCCGGTAGTTCCCGCCCGTGATCACCACGACCAGATCGAGCGACGGGAAAACCGAGATGTACTGGCCGCCGTTGCCGCGCGCTTCGATCGCGTCGATGACCTGGTCGCCCACGCGGTACGGGAAGTGCCACCAGAAGTATCCATAGGCATGCTCGTCCCTGAACTCCTTCAGGCGGCCTCGCGGCGTCCACGATTCCCGGACCCATGCGTCCGACAACACGCGACGGCCGTTCCACACACCGCCGTTCAGGTACAGCTGTCCGAAGGTGAGCATGTCACGCGGACGAAGGCGGAGCCCGCCGCCGAGGTAGGGGACGCCGGTCGGGTCGAGCAGGATCTTGTAGTGCTCGATGCCGAG
>JBDHJO010000325.1:0-2142 GCA_039586875.1 Gemmatimonadota bacterium
AGGTCCAGGTCCTTCGCCAGGAAGAACGACGACAGCGCGGTGATGACGTTCGAGAGGAGCAGGATCGACAGGAACGACAGCATCGCCAATCCCAACAGCTTCCCCGCGAGCAGATGCCCGATCTCCTCGACCCCGCGGAAATAGGAGAGCACCCGGTACAGCACCCCGAACACCGCGAGCCAGAAGATCAGCCCGACCGACCCGATGAGCACGACCTTCCCACGTGTCTGCCCCTGCTTGTAGCGCGCGCGGGCGGTTTGCCATTTCGGCGTGAGAACCAGCGACAGCGAGTTCACGACGGCAGTGAGAAGTGAAAAGTGAAAAGTGAAACGGTGGCTGCGGGTGCAAGGTGCAAGGTGCAAAGTGCAAGGTGGTCGGGGGGCTGACCCTCGCACCTTGTACCTTGCGCTTTGCACCCGACGCGGCGTCCGCCGTGAAAGCGATCTGCCATGGGATCAGTCCTGCAGTATCGCCGCAAGCTCTTTGACCGCCGTCCCGCCCGTGAGCTTCAGGAACATCTCCTCGAGGGAAGCGTCGCCGGCCGCCGTCTGCTGCCGCAGCTCGTCGATCGTGCCGCGACCCACGATGTTGCCCTCCTGAATGATCGCGATCTGGTCGCACATGGCCTGCGCGACCTCGAGCGTGTGCGTGCTCATGAGCACCGTGCCGCCGCGATCGACGAAGGCGCGGAAGATGTCTTTCAGGAGCCTCGCACCCTTCGGGTCGAGACCGACCATCGGCTCGTCCACGACGATGCACTCGGGCTTGTGAATGAGCGCGCTCGAGATGATGAGCTTCTGCCGCATGCCGTGGCTGTACGATTCCACGAGCTCGTTCTTCCAGACGAGGAGCTCGAAGAGATCGAGCAGTTCGTCGATCCGCGCTTCGATGGCTTCGCCGTCCTGCCCGTACAGTCCCGCGACGAACCGGAGGAACTCGGCACCGGTGAGTTTCTCGTAGACGAACGGGCGGTCGGGGATGAAGCCGAGTCGGGCCTTGGCCGACATGGGGTCAGCGATGAGGTCGTCGCCGCCCAGCCAGATGCGGCCCTCGGTGGGACGCATGATACCGGCAATCATCCGAAGGGTGGTGGTCTTCCCCGCGCCGTTGGGCCCCAGGAAGCCGAACAGCTCGCCACGCGGCACGTGCAGGTCGATCCCGTTCACGGCCACGAACTTGCCGTAGGTCTTGGTCAGCGATTCGAGCCTGATCATTGGTTCGCTTCCGTCCTGAGCACGTCGAGCTCGAGCCGACCGATGAGTTGGATCAACTCGACCTGCCGTGCGAGCCCACCGATGGTGAAACGCAGGTGCGCGGCGTCGGCCGGGAACTGATTGAGGGTCGGGTCCACCGCGACCCAGGCATCGTTCAGCCAGACCTCGGGCCACGCGTGGTAGTAGAATCGGCCGTCCATGTACACGAGCCCCGCCGCGGTCCGTGCCGGCAGGCCGGCCGCGCGCGCGAGTGCCACGTACAGCACGGTGTGCTCGTTACAGTCTCCCCGTTTCGTCTCCAACACCTCGACCGCGCTCGGCACGCTCACGGTGATTCGCTTGTCGAGCGCGTCGTACACCCACTCGACGAGCTGCTCGGCCAAGTGCTCCGGATGCCGCTCGCGCCCGGCGATCAACCGCGCCTGCGCTTCGATCCTCGGATCGTCGCTCTGGACCAGCGGCTCGGGCTGGAGATACTCGGCCAGATCGGGCCGCGCCGACGGGAGCCGCCAACCCGAATTCAGAAGCGTCGAGTCCTCCCGCGTGATCCGCAGTGTGTCGCCCACGAGCTGTTGCCGGCCCCCGCTCAGATCGAATGCCGAGAGATTGACGCCGCGCAGCAGTACGTCCACGCGTGAGAGGTTCTCCGTCTCCAGGTCGACGTTGGAGGCGATCGCCGTCTGGCGGATCAGGTCGGCACCGAGGTTGAGTGCGGTGAACTCGGGTTCGTAGTTCGTGAAGTTGAGGAACGCGATCTCGTACGCGGTCCGGCGCATTGAGAAGCCCATCGGGCTCGACGCCTCGACGACGTGCCCGACGTCGTCGATCCAGCTCTCCACTTCGAACCCGCCGGTCGTCTGGCGCACCTTCCACGCATGCAGCGTGTCCCACCGGGCGGGGACCCAGAGGGAATCCCCCTCCGGGATCG